>JACOVT010000056.1 GCA_016177165.1 Microcaldota archaeon | reverse complement strand
TGAAGCGCGGCACGACGGCGTTGGGGATGGTCTACAAGGACGGCGTGCTGCTGGGAATAGAGAAGAATGTGGCTTCGAGGCTGCTGAAGGGCGAGTCGATAGAGAAGATATTCAAGCTGGACGAGCACATCGCCGCAGCGACCTCCGGGCTCGTGGCAGACGCGCGGAAACTGGTGGATGATGCGCGCGTGAAGTGCCAGCAGGAAAGGTACACCTACGGGCAGCCGGTGATGGTAGAGACGCTCACCAAGAGCGTGTGCGACCTCAAGCAGGCCTATACCCAATACGGTGGAGTCCGCCCGTTCGGCGCTGCGCTGCTAATAACGGGCGTGGATGATACTGGCAAGCACCTTTTCGAGACCGACCCGTCTGGCGCCATGAACGAGTGGCAGGCTGCCGCCATAGGCGCGGGCAAGAAGGAAGTGGAGGCGCTGCTCGAGTCCAAGTACAGGCCCGACCTGACGTTTGACGAGGCGGTAGTTCTGGCGCTTGAGGCGCTTGGGCAGGTGGGTGGCAAAAAGGACACCCCGGAGACGGTTGACGTTTCCTTTGTTTCAGAAAAGGACAAGGCATACGCAGAACTGGGGAAGGACAGGCTTGAGGAGTACTTCAAGCGCGTCAAGCAGCCAAAGAAGCAATAGTTTCCGGTTCGCGTGCGATAGACAGAGTGTTGGAATGATTTCGCTGGACAAGGCCGTGATAGCGCGTTATTCGAGCGGCGGCCTAAGCTTTGAGGCGTGGGTAGACCCAGAAGGGGCACGAAAGATGCGTGCTGACGACCGCATTCCTGTGGAATCTGTCGTGGCGTCGCTGGATGTCTACAGCGATGCGCGCAAGGGGACCCGCGCAGCGGCGGCCGACCTTAACAAGGTGTTCGGAACCGCCGATGCCGGCATGGTGATACGCAAGCTGGTCAGGAACGGCGAGATACAGCTCACAACGGAACAGAAGAGGAAGATGCAGGAGGAAAGGAAAAAGCAGGTGCTCTCGCTCATTGCGCGCACGGCGGTTGACCCGCGCACGCACGCGCCGCACCCGCTCGCACGTCTGGAGCTGGCGTTCGAGGAGTCGCGGGTGCACATAGACCCGATGAAAAGCGCCGATGAGCAGGCAGGGTTGGTGTTGGACCACCTGAAGAAGATACTGCCAATAAGGATGGAAACCAACCGGATCGCGGTCAAGGTGCCGGCAGAGCTTGCCGCAAAAGTTTACGGGATGCTCAAGCAGCACGACATGAGCAAGGAGGAGTGGGGGAACGACGGATCGCTCATGGCAATGGTAACAGTTCCTGCCGGGCTGACCGGCGACTTCCTTGATCACCTTAACAAGCTGACCCAAGGAAACAACGAAACAAGGATAATTGAAAAGGTGTGATTTAATGGCAAGGGTTATCGTAGTGCCGGGCGATGATGTCGCCGGCAAGCCGTCCGAGTTCACGTATAACGATGCTGGCAAGACCGTCTCGAGCGTTGTTGGAATATACGACGAGAAGGAGGGCGTTGCGCGCGTGATTCCGCTCAACGGGAGGTACGACCCCCACATAGACGATTATGTTGTGGGGATCGTCACCGAGCCGCGCCACGGGGGCGCGCGCGTCGATGTCAACACGCCTTTCGCAGCATACCTCCCGACGCCGCGTTCGTACAACTTTGGCGACGTGATAACCGCTCGCGTGAAGGACGTCGACGAGGTGAAGAGCGTTATCCTGTGGGAGGACCGCAAAGTCCCGTCAAGCGGGACGGTTATTGAGGTGTCGCCGGTCAAGGTGCCGCGCGTAATTGGCAAGAAAAACTCGATGGTTGACCTGCTAAAGCAGCTGACGGGCTGCGACATGCTGGTGGGAAAGAACGGCCGGATATGGATGAAGGGGCCGTCAGACGCTGCTGTCGCTAGGGCAGAGAAGGCGGTTCTGAAGATAGCTGCCGAGGCCCACACGCCTGGGTTGACCGAAAGGATCAAGGAATACTTATCAAAGGAATGAGGGTGAATAAATGTCAGGAAAAGGAAAAACAGATTTGATTGTCAACGGCAAAAGGCTGGACGGCCGCAAGCCGGAAGAACTGCGGCCGGTGAAGATACAGGCCGGGGTGCTCAAGCGCGCCGACGGGTCATGCTACTTGGAATGGGGCGAGAACAAGGTGCTTGCCGCCGTGTTCGGGCCGCGCGAGTGCCTGCCAAAGCACGAGCAGGACCCCTACCGCGCTAGGCTTCTTTACAGGTATAACATGGCCCCGTTTTCTGTCGAGGACCGGAAACGGCCCGGCCCTGACAGGCGGTCGCAGGAGATATCAAAGGTTTCAAGAGAGGCGCTGGAACGCGTAGTCTTTCTGGAGAACTTCCCAAAGGCGTCTATTGACGTTTTCGTGGAGGTGCTTCAGGCCGATGCCGGCACCCGGTGCGCCGGGCTCACCGCGGCCAGCGTGGCGCTCGCAGACGCGGGCATCCCGATGAGGGACATTGTAGTCGCGTGCGCAGCAGGCAAGGTCGACAACGAGATAGTGCTGGACGTGAACAAGATCGAGGACAATGACGGGCAGGCCGACCTGCCGATAGCCATATTGCCTCGTACCGGAGAGGTGCTGCTGATGCAGCTCGACGGCATACTGGCGCCGGAAGAGTACAAGCGCGCCCTGCAGCTTGCAGTTGAAGGATGCATGAAGGTGAATGAGCTGCAGCGCAACGCCTTGCGGGAAAAGTACGAAAAGCTTGCCGATGCCGGCGAGCAAAAGGAATGATTGTAATGGAGATAAACGAAGAGATACTCTGGAGCGTAAAAAGGGACGCAATACGCGCGCTCATAGAAGCCGGCAAAAGGTCGGACAACCGCGAGTGGAACCAGTTCCGCGCCATTGAACTAGCGCCTGACTTTGTACGAAAGGCCGAGGGAAGCTGCTTCATCAAGCTGGGCAACACGCAGGTGCTGGTGGGCGTCAAGTTTGCCGTCGGCGTGCCTTACCCGGACACCCCCGAAAGCGGGACGCTCATGACGAGCGCAGAGCTGGTGCCGATCGCATCGCCGATATTCAGGGCAGGGCCGCCTGACGAGGACTCGATAGAGCTGGCGCGCGTGGTGGACCGCGGAATACGGGAATCGAAGATGATCGACTTTGACGCTCTCTGCATAACCCCGAAGGAAGAGGTGTGGTCGGTAATGGTCGACCTGCACGTGCTCGACCACGACGGCAACCTGCTGGACGCTGCCTCGATCGCGGCAGTGAGGGCATTGCTGGATGCGCGCTTCCCGAAGTACGAGGACAAGAAGGTAATTTACACCGAGAAGACGAAGAAGAAACTCCCGCTGAAGGACGTTCCCGTGTCGTCGACGTTTGCAAAAGTCGGGTCGGCGCTGCTGCTGGACCCGCTGCTCGAAGAGGAGAAGGCCATGGATGCAAGGGTCACCATAGCCACAACTCATGAGGGCAACATTTGCGCCATCCAAAAGGGAGGCAGCGGCTCGTTCACTCTTGAGGAATGCGAAAAGCTGGCAAGCGAGGCAATAAAAGCAGGAAAGGAAATAAGGAAGCAGCACCTGAAGTGATGGAAATGCCGAGGACAAAGCTTGGTTCTGCGTCGCGCTTTGGCGCACGTTACGGCTCGCCGCTGAAGCAGGTGGTCGCGGATATAGAGAAGACCCAAAAGACAAAGCAGCCCTGCCCCAAATGCGGGCGCGTTTCCCTGCGCAGGCGCGGCTATTCCCGCTGGGAGTGCTCCAAATGCAATGCAACAATGGCTGGCGGGGCCTACGCGCCGCGGACCGAGTTGGGCTCCCTGATAGAGAAGATAGTCAGGAAGGGCGCCCCGGTCGAGGAACTTCTGGAAGCAGCCGAGTCAACAGTGGCAAGCGCGGCACCCAAAAAGCCGGTAAGGAGCCTCAAGAAGACAAAGAGGAAGAAACGCGAGCTCTCCCCGCAAGAGCAGGAGGCGGTCGCTGAAGAGGAGATCGAGGAGCCGACCGAGCCG
>JACOVT010000055.1 GCA_016177165.1 Microcaldota archaeon | reverse complement strand
CGTCATCGCGCAGGTCGAACGACTGTGTAAAATCCACGCGGTCAAAGGAGGCCACAATCGTTTCATCGGGGTTCTTCCTTTCGCTCTTCAAGACTAGTGCGCTGCCATCTAGTGCGCACGATATCCTGCAGCCGGGCGGCTGGTAGTTGACCGGGTTCATCTTGCGCGACTGATGCACTAGAAACGCTCCGTCCCCTTTTGCCATCACGAGGCGTTCCCCAGCCTCTAGTCTAGAACCCGCTCGCCCTTGGTAGTCTACTCGGCAGTTGCCGACCACGACAAGCATCCGCTTGCCTGCGATTGCATTGCGGGCGATTTCAGCGGCTTGGGCGAGTTCCACGATAAAATGTGTGTGCCAAGCCTTATATACGCAGCCTGCCTAACGAGAACAGGTGACGTAATGGTACAATTCAAGCCAACTTGCCGTCAATGCTTCATTGAAAAGGGCCAGAGCATCCCGCTGGTCGAGCAGGATGGAAAGATGGTCTGCCCAGAGAACGCGGCGCACGAGACAAGGCAGGACGTTGAAGTGGCTTAGCACCCTGATAGAAGAAGCTTCTCTTTCTATGCGGCCTCGAGTTCGCGCACGCGATTGTTTGGTTTAAATACTTTGATGGCCAGAGGCTTAACGTGCAAGGCTACAAAGCAAACTACAACAACAATAATAATCGCTGACTTCTAACCAGCTAGCGCCCTGCACCCAGCCATGTATCAGGCGATTAGCGCTTAGAAGCCGGCATGGCCAGGTAGCACAGCAGGTAGTGTGCCCGACTGTTAACAGCCCGCCGGGCTGGCACAGATCGGGAGGTCGTAGGTTCGAGTCCTACCCTGGCCGCCTTCACGGTGAAAAGCATGGTGGAAAGAGAAGTTGTGGAACGCGTTGCGCGCATAGCAAGGCTCAGCCTCACCGCAGAAGAGGTGAAACGCTTCACCAAAGACCTGAGTTCTGTGCTGGAAGCGTTCGACTCTATCGGCGAAGCAAAAACTGACGGGGTGGAACCAGCATTCCAGCCTTTTGACATAAAGGACGTGGTCCGCGAGGACGCGCCGGCCGGTTGCCTCAGCCAGCAAGAGGCGTTGATAAATGCCGAGCAGAAAGAAGGCGGCTTCATCAAGGGGCCAAAGGCTGTTTAAATGGACATTCAAGAAGCTGTCGGGGAGGCGAAACAGCTTGATGAGAAGTATGACTTGTTCATCACGATCAATGAGTCAGCGGAAGGTAACTTTCCCATCGCCGTGAAAGACAACATCTGCACGAAAGGGTTGCGCACTACGGCCGGCAGCAAGATACTCCACAACTACGTGCCAGTATTTGATGCCACCGTCGTGGAAAAGCTGAAACGGTCCGGCGCAGCCGTGCTGGGCAAGACATGCATGGATGAGTTCGGCTTTGGAACGTTCTCTGTAAACTGCGCCTACAAGGTACCGAAAAACCCGGTAGACCCGTCAAGGAGCTGCGGCGGTTCCTCGGGAGGCAGCGCGGGCTACGTGGCGGCCAGCAAGTACGCACGCTTCGCGATAGGCCAGTCCACGGGTGGCTCGATAACCTGCCCGGCGGCTTTCTGCGGCGTTGTTGGCATTACGCCAACATACGGGCTGGTAAGCAGGTACGGGCTCATCGACTACGCCAACTCGCTTGACAAGATAGGGGTGCTTGCAAAAACAGTGAGTGATGCCGCAAAAGGGCTCTCGATTATATCCGGACATGACTCGCGCGACTCCACGTCCTCAAACGTTCCTGCCAAGGATTACGCAAAGCTCCAAGAGGCAAAACTCCGCATAGGAGTGCCCAAGGAGTACTTTGAAGGCGTCGACCCCAAAATAGCGGAACGGGTTTGGCGCTCCATAAAGTCGTTGGAGTCTGGCGGCATGAAGTACGAAGAGGTCTCGCTGCCCCACACGAAGTACGCGATACCATCCTACTACATAATAGCGCTGTCAGAGGCATCAACCAATCTGGCAAAGTACTGCGGCATGCGCTACGGGTTGAGCAGCGACCCATCCGGCAAAAGCTTCAACGAGTACTTCTCACAAGTGCGCTCGCAAGGTTTCGGGCAGGAGGCAAAGCGGCGGGTAGTGCTCGGGACTTACGCGCGCATGGCCGGCTACCGCGACCAGTACTACCTGAAAGCATTGAAGGTGCGGGCGCTGATAATCGAGGACTTCAAGCGTGCGTTCGGGGAAGTGGACGTGCTGGCAGCGCCATCAATGCCGGTGATCGCGCCTAAGTTTTCCGAAATCGAGAAGCTCACCCCGTTGCAGCATTACATGTCTGACGTGCTGACGGTGGCTCCCAACCTGGCAGGCATCCCCCACCTGTCAGTGCCTTGCGGAAAGGTTGAAGGAATGCCGGTTGGCGTGCAGCTGCTGGCCGACCACTTCAAAGAGGAAAAGGCGTTCGCCGCAGGATTTGGTGTCGAGAATGGTTGAACCGAAGATCGGCCTCGAGGTTCACGTGCAGCTCAACACTTCCACCAAGCTGTTCTGTCCATGCCCGCTCGCCGGTCTGGCTGCCGCGGAACCCAACTCGCTCACCTGCCCGACCTGCTTGGGGCATCCGGGCTCAAAACCAGTCCTCAACCGAATGGCAGTGGAAAAAGGAATAAGGATAGCGCTTGCACTCGGCTGCGCCCTGCAGGAAAGCATGTACTTCTCCCGCAAGACCTACTTTTACCCGGACATGTCAAAGAACTTTCAGATAACCCAATACGAGATCCCATTGGGAAAAGATGGCGGGCTGGAAATAACCGACGCCCAAGGCAGGAAGAAAACGATAAGAATCACCCGTATTCACATAGAGGAAGACCCGGCGAAGCTGGTGCACGCCGGAGGGCACCTAGAGTCTGCCACGCATGTGCTCGCGGACTACAACCGCTCTGGGGTGCCGCTATGCGAGATTGTCACCGCGCCCGACTTCCAGACGCCTAAGGAAACTCGCGTGTTCCTGCAAAAACTGCGATCTATACTCGACTATATAGGCGTGTTCGATGTCGGCGCTGCAATAAAGGCGGACGCGAACGTCTCTATCGACGGCGGCTCGCGCGTGGAAATAAAGAACGTCACCGGCTTCGTGGAAGTGGAGAAGGCCCTCGCCGACGAGATAATGCGCCAGAAATGGCTGGCTGATGACGGGAAACCGGTCGAGCGCGAGACCCGCGCGTGGGTCGCCGAAAAAAGGACAACCCTGCCCCTGAGAAAGAAAGAGTCTGAGGAGGACTACGGCTACATATTCGAGCCTGACCTTACAAGGATTAATCTAGCAGTCGCGCTTGTAAACAAGGCTGCAAAAGGAATGCCCGAACTACCTCATCAGAAGTTCGAGAGGTACCGGCGCGAGTATGGCATCAACTCTGAGCTGGCTGCTTCCATTGTTACCGACTTGGACGTCGCGTTGTTATTCGAGCAGCTCGTCCGTTCTCAGCCAAAACTTGCGGCCTCATGGATCAACATACTCAAGAAGACGCTCTACTTTAACGGCCTCGAGTTAAGGCAGACCAAGCTTAGCGTTGACACGTTTTCCAAGCTGCTTGAACTTGTTGGCAAAGGTAGGGTCACGAGCCGTGGTGGGGAACTTATGCTGCGCGAGCTCGTGCTTGACGCGAGCAGGTTTGACGAGCTGGCTGCAAAGTACTCCAAGAGCGAGATTGATATTGGAAAGCTCGCGGAAGAAGTGCTCAAAGATAACAAAAAGGCGGTTGCAGACTACAAGACCGGCAGCAGGAAGGCGCTCCAGTTCCTTGTTGGTGAACTGGTCAAAAAGTCTGGCGGGCGGGTCGACGCGCGCTCCGCCAGCAAAGAGCTTGAAAAAGAATTGGGATGACTGCGTAACAGCAACGGAATGACTATGGAGCAAACCTGTCTGTGGTTCTCGGGAAAGGTATGGCGTCGCGTATGTTGTCCAGTCCGGCAAGCCATCTTACGACACGTTCCACACCCATGCCAAAGCCGCAGTGCGGCACGCTACCGTATCTTCGCGTGTCAAAGTACCACTCGTACTTGTCCACCTTCTCGCCCTTTTCCTCGAGGGCTCGCTTCATCTCCCCTATGCTGGGATCGCGCAGGCTGCCGCCGATTATCTCCTCCCCAGTCTCATGGCAGATGACGTCGTTGCATAGCGCAACGCGCGGGTCGTCTGGGTCAGAGGGCTTGTAGAAAGCCATTATCTTCTTGGGGTAATGTGATACGATCACGGGCTTGTCAAAATGCTTCGCTATGGTGCGTTCCTCTTCTGTGCGCAGGTCTTTACCCCACGGAACTTCCACACCGTCCTTTTTGATCAGCTCCAGTGCTTCCGTATAGGTGATTCTCGGAAAGGGCGGCTTTATGCGCGACAATTGTTTAGGGTCACGTCCCAAGGCCTCGAGCTCTGCGACGCGCTCTTTTGCGACCGTCTGGCAGATGTGCGAGACAAGCTCGCTCTCCATCCTCGCAAGGTCGTCCAAGTCCCCCCAAGCCCATTCCGCTTCTGCATGCCAGTATTCGGTCAGGTGCCTGACTGTACGGGACTTGTTTGAACGGAATGATGGGGCTATTGTGTATATCCGTTCCAAGACTGGTATCATCGCCTCTGCATAGAGCTGCCAAGTCTGGGTGAGATAGGCTTTTTTGTCAAAGTAGGCGACCTCAAACAGCTCGCCGCCGCTCTCTCCCGCTGTCGGGGAAAATGATGGGGATTGGGTCTCCCAGAAGCCCTGCGAGCGGAAGTAATCGTGTATGGCGCCGAAGACCGAGTGGCGTATCTTGAAAACGTGCTGCAGGCGCTGCATCCTTACTGCCAAGTGGCGGACGTCTAGGAGGAACTCGACGCTCTGGTCCTTTGTGATCGGAAACCTCTCTGCGCGCTGTATCACCCCAAGGCGGTCGACTTCGACTTCCAAGCCAGTCGGCGCGCGCGGGTCCTTCTTGACCATTCCTTCCAGAGTCACGGATGACTCGATGGGCAGGTTTTCAGCCTCCTTAAAGAAGGGCTTGTCGTTCTTTACAGTGCATTGTATTATTCCAGTGGAGTCCCTCAATACAATGAATGCGATGTCCTTGGAGGCGCGCTGCCTGTAGACCCAGCCCCTCAACGCTATTCGTTCGCCAGGCTTCGCGTCAGATATGCGTGAATACTGCATGCTGTTGTTGTCCGCAGTATCGTATAAAAAGAGTTACGTTTCAGGAAAACCGGCAGCAGCAGCGCTAATCGAAAGCCCGAACGCTAGCGCTCTCCATCACGACATTTCGGTGGTTATTGGGCTTTTCTGCCATGCGTCTCGCTAATGTTTTGGTGCTATTTAAGCCCGATCACGGCGTCCAGCTCCCTGACAAGTGTGCATTGCTAATGCAAACATTTATATATTGCTAATGCACACTATTGGTGTATGATTTTGAAGGATACCCTGCGCCGGATAGTTAAAGATCAAATGGAAGAGCTTTCGGCCATAGAAAAGGGGACCGAGAGAGAAATCTTGAATGAGATTGACGTAAACCTGCCCTACGCAACAATTATCTCGGGAATAAGAAGATGTGGCAAGAGCACCTTACTTAGGCAGCTAATGCAGAAAACACCAAGTTTTTACTATTTTAACTTTGAAGACCCCCGAGCGATAAACTTTGAGCTAAGCGACTTCCAAAAACTGAATGACGTTTTTTTGGACGTTTATGGCAAGTCCGAGCACTATTTTTTCGACGAGATACAGAATGCTCCCAAGTGGGAGCTTTTTGTCAGGTCGATGTTGGACAAAAAAAAGAAATTTGTGATAACTGGCTCAAACAGCTCTATGCTGAGCAAAGAGCTAGGTAGTCGCTTAACGGGAAGGCACCTAAGGCAGGAGTTGTTTCCATTTTCTTTTAAGGAAATGCTGGCATTCACTGGAAAAACCGGCGGCATTGAAGCTTTTGAGGAATACATTAATACTGGCGGATTTCCGGAATACTTGAGATACAAAAGGAATGAAATATTACAAGAATTGTTTAACGATATAATAGCGCGTGATGTTGTTGTCGCGCGAAAGCTTCGTAATGAAAAAATAGTAAAAGAGATGGCCGCTTACCTAATTACAAATACTGGAAAAGAGTTTTCTTACAGCTCATTAGCAAAATTGTTCAAATTAGGCTCGGTCAATAGTGCGGTTTCATTCGTTTCATTCTTCGAGGACAGCTATCTGCTGTTTACCATGCCAAGGTTTGACTACTCCTTCAAAAAACAGCTGGTTAGCCCCAAAAAAATTTACTCGATCGACAATGGATTTTCAAGGGCAAACTCTGCCAGCTTTTCTGAAGACAGAGGCAGGATGCTAGAAAACCTTGTTTTTGTTAATCTAAGGCGGAACTACCCCCGTATTTTTTACTTTAAAGAAAAGAGCGAGTGTGACTTTGTTGTGAAAGAAAAAGAAAGAATAACACAAGCAATTCAAGTCTGCTATGAACTACATGAGGACAACAAAGAACGAGAGATAGGCGGCATAACAGATGCCATGAAAAAATTCAAACTTAAGCAGGGGCTTGTTTTGACATATGATCAAGAAGAAGTGATCGACACACAAGGCAAAAAGATAATAGTAAAACCAGTCTGGAAATGGCTT
>JACOVT010000007.1 GCA_016177165.1 Microcaldota archaeon | reverse complement strand
CAGCTTGTTTCGTAAGTACCGGCATGTTTGGCAATGCTGATTATTTCATTCTTGTCAAAACCAATCAGCGGGCGCAGCACAGGAATTGGGGCGGCCTGATTGATTGCGGCAAGGTTGCGCGCAGTCTGGGACGATACCTGCGCCAGCGACTCGCCAGTGGCGAGGAAAGAGAAACCGCGTCTGCGTGCAATGCCTGCGGCGCGACGCAGCATGAGCCGCTTCTGCAGCACGAAGTAGTAGCGCTTGTCGCAAGTTCCGGCGATGCGCTGCAACTCTTGGGTTATGTCGTCCACGACAAACGGTTGAAACCCCAGCATCACCGCCAGCTTTCTTGCCTTTTCCTCCGGCTGCTTTCCAGCCAGCTGGTTCTTGAAGTGGACTGCTCCGACTCGAAAGCCCCGCTCTCTTAAAAGACAGCCGGCAACGGGCGAGTCGAACCCGCCGCTCAGCAATAGCAGCACTTTTTCCATGCGGATAACCCGCAATCAAGATAAATAAGCCTTGCCGAATAGGAACATGAAGCTGTTTCTAGCCTCGATGAACAAGACCAAGCTGAGCGAGGCGCGCGCGATCCTCGGCAAGTATGGCATCGAAGTCGAGCCCGCGCACGTCGAGATTGACGAAAACGCCTACTCGACGCTCGAGGAGACTGCAATCGCAAAGGCAGTCGCTGGCATGAAACTTACTGGCAAGCCCTGCATCGGGGATGACGGCGGCTTCTTCATGGACGCGACTCCCGGGTTTCCGGGCGTGCAGGCCAAACGCAACTTCCAGAAGCACGGGCACGATGGCTTGCTGAAAATGATTGAAGGTAAGACGCGCACGGCAAGATTCCGCATCGCCATAGCCCTGGCTCTTCCCAATGGGCAGACGCAGGTCTTCCTCGGCGAGTGCCTAGGAAGAGTACCAGAGAAGCTGCCAGAGGAGTGGAACCCTGAGTTCCCTTTCGAGCGCATGTTCGTTCCAGAAGGCAAGGACAGAACGTTCAGCGAGATGCCGCGCGAGGAAAAGCATTCCATGTCCCATCGCGGCGAAGCCTTGCGGAAACTCGCCGAATGGTTGTCGCAGCATTTCATACACGAGGATTAAAAGGGAGGATAACAAGAAAAGAAACCTAAGGTGTCTTGCTCATGGCAAAGTATCGCGTTACGTTTGACAAGGAACTCTGCGTCGGCGCGGGCTACTGCGCCAGCGCCGACCCGCAGGACTGGCACGTCAACTTATACAAGGATGGCGGCGATGGAAAAGCGGAACTCGCCGGCGCGACCCTCAACCCGCAGACCGGCCTGTACGAGCTAATAGTTGATGAAGCGGGCGCCGAGAGGAGCAAGAAAGCCGAAGCCGTGTGTCCAGTGCTGGCGATCAAGGTCGAGAAGGTAGAGTGACGTCGCTTTGTTGACTCTACCTCTTTAAAAGTGGGAGCGCCTCAACATTCACGTGGACGACATAGGCTCGTTCTTTGATGGCAACCGGAACCGCATCGTGCAGCTCTGCCAAGAGCTCGTCCGGGTAGACACGGTCAACCCGCCCGGCAACGAGTGGCGCGCGGCAGAGATACTTGAAAGGGAGTTCCGCAGGCTGAATATTCCTTACGAGCGGTTAGAGAAGGAAAAAGGCCGCACCAACCTGTTGGGCCGCATCGGCAAGGGAAAACCAGAGCTGCTCATCGCTGCGCACTTCGACACCGTTCCTTTCGGGGACGGCTGGACGCGAGAACCCCTTGGAGGCACGGAGGAAAACGGGCGCGTGTACGGGCGCGGCTCGATGGATGACAAGGGGCAGCTGGCGCCGCTCATTCTTGCCGCAGAGTACCTGAAAAAGCATGAGAGCGAGCTGAACGGCACCGTGGTTATCGGTGGCGTGGCGGACGAGGAGCGCGGCTCCCACGCCGGAAGCAAGTGGCTGACCGACTCGAAGGGAGTGCACCCTGACTACTGCCTAGTACCGGAATGCAGCGATAGCATGGGCATGATAGTGATCGCAGAGAAAGGAGTCCTTTGGTTCCGCGTGGTGATTAATGGCGTGCAGGCGCACGGCTCCACCCCGGACAAGGGAGTAAACGCGATACTGCTGATGAACGAGTTCTTGGCCAAGTTCCGCAAGCTAAAGTTTCCGGCAAGGCACGAGACGCTCAAGAAAACCACGATAAACTACGGCATCATCAAGGGCGGCGCTGCTACAAATATTGTGGCGGGCAGGTGCGAGCTGGAGATCGACGTACGCTACGTGCCGCCATACACCGACAAGACTTTCCTCGACGCGGCCGGAAATGTACTCGAAGAAGTGGTTACAAAGCAGCAGGGCGCCAGCTTCGCGGTCGAGACGATCAACCACGAGCCTGCCTTTTTCATAGAACCGAAACATCCGTTCGTGCAAAAAGTCCGCTCAATTGCAAGGAAGACGCTCGGGCACAATGTCAGGCTGCAAGGAGTGGGTGGCGGGACCATTTCGAAAGACTTCGTGCGCCACGGCGCGGTGAGCATCACGTTCGGCCCGGGCAAGGAAGAGGTGCTGCACAAGTCCGACGAGTACATCGACATCCCGGAGCTCGTCGTCTTCGGGAAGATCGTAACGAGGGTCTGCCTGGAAACTCTTAAGTAACCCATTGCCGCAAATACCGTCATGGCTCGTTCCAAGACGACAGTACGAGCAGTAATATTCGACCAGCAAGGCCGCGTCCTGCTTCTCCAGTATTCGGACCATTACCACCACCCGCGCGTGGACTTTACGTGGACCCTTCCATCCGGCGGGATGGACAAGGGAGAAGATGCAGAAGTTGCAGTTGCCAGAGAACTGCACGAAGAGACCGGATTGCGCGTCGTTTCGGCGCGAAAGTTCCACGAGCGCGAGTTTGTCGACAGGCACGGCCAGTCGAGGCTGGGCATATCATTCGTGGTCGAGGCCGACGGAGACGTGAGGCTGAGCGAAGAGCATCAGGCTTTTAAATGGGTTCCAGTTAACGAGATTGAGGGGTACGACTTGATAAACGAGCAGTTCCCTGAGATAATCGTAAAGGGGCACGAGCTCGCCAATGGTGTTACAAGTGACAAAAGAGGATGCTGAAAAACTGGTATCTGTCCCAATACTGTTCACGCTCTTTGCAGTGGCATTCTGGCTCGTCACCCAGTACGGGCCGGAGTTCGGGATAGTAGCAAGCACGCTCATCTGGCCCGCCCTCTTGGTGGGAACATTCTCCTGGTTTTCGTACGAAGTGGGCAAGCACCGAACGCGGCTCGTTTACGTGCTGAAAGCGCTCCTCTTGGGCGCCTTTCTGGTCGTATTCGATTTTGCGGTAGAGAACGCCGGAGCAATTCTGGGCTTCTGGACGGTAAAGCAGAGCGCGCTTCACGTCATGGCCGTCCCGGTCGAGGTAATGATACTCATATTCTTCGGAGCGGCGGCCTGGGCCATGCACGTCCCCGAAAAGAGAAACTGGCTCTACATGCTGTTCGACTCGCTCAACTTCGGGTTCTTCGGCGCGCTCGGGGAATTCATACTATTGCAGAATCAGATGATGGAATACAGCAATGGCTGGACTTCCATGCATGCTTTCGCAGGTTACTTCGTCACTTGGCTGATCCTTTTCGCCCTGTGGTGGCTGGTCCTGAACTACAAGTCCAGCCGCAACCCAAAGAAATACACATACGACAAGTAAAACCAACCATCAAAGCGTTAATATACGTGTTGAATAAAATGAATCATGGGTTCTCGCTTTGACGCGGTTGCGGGCGAAGACGACATTTTCAACAGGAAGCTGGCCTCACAACTCAACGTCCCATTTGCGCGCATCGATTACACGCTCTTCCCAGACGGCGAGGCAAGGCCGCGATTGCTCGACCCCGTAAACGGAAAGGTGCTGTTCGTACGCAGGCTGGAGAGCTTTCCACACTTCCACCCCAACAAGACTTTTGTCGAAACAATATTCACAATACGCATGCTTCACGACAACAACGCACGCAAGGTCCACACGCTGCTGCCCTACCTGCCTTACAGCAAGCAGGACAAGGTGTTCCAGCCCGGCGAGGCATGGTCGCTGCGCTACGCGCTCGAAGCAGTAAAGAACGCCGGCTGCCGGAAGGTCTACACGGTAGCATGCCATGCCTGCAGGGACGAAAAGGAACTGAAAATGGTCAGGCGCATTAAAGTTCGCAACTACCTGCCGTTCGGTCACATTTCATCATTCCTCAACAAGACCGGCTGGACAGGCTCGGCAATAGTCGCGCCAGACGAAAAGGCAGGCTTATGGGCCGACCAAGTCGCAAAAGAAACCCAAGGAAAGCTTACGGTATTCGTAAAGGAGAGGGACCGCGAGACCGGTGAGATATCAATGGAAGCCGGAAAAGTGAGGGAAGGACACGCCGTAATAGTTGACGACATGATAAACGCCGGCTCTACAGTGCTAAAGGCAATAGCGGCGCTCAAGAAAAGCGGCGTGAGCGACATAGCTGCCGCGTGCACCCACTTTATAGGAGCTAGCAACGCGGCGCAACGCATCGAGGAAGCTGGCGCTGAAATAATCACCACCAACACAATAGAAAACCGCCTCTCAAAGATAGACCTGACAAAACCACTCGCGGAATGGTTGTCCCATGCTTGACGCGCTTAAACTTGGCTGGGCAGACGTTGAAAGAATGAGTTATGTCGTGGCAAAAAAGTCGTTAGAATTTAATCCCGACGCTATAGTGGGAATCAGCCGCGGTGGCTTCATCCCAGCCGTACTGATATCCGACGAGCTGAACGTGCATGACGTTTACGCAGTCAACGTCAAGTATTACGAAGGCTTTGGCAAGACAAAAAGGACGCCAGAACTCCTGCAGCGGCTTGACTCGGACTACCTTGAAGGCAGGCGCGTCCTGCTGGTCGACGACCTTATCGACAAGGGCCACTCGATGAAAACCGCATTCGAAGCAGTCCAGGAAGCTTCGCCAAAAGAGGTACGCACAGCCACCCTGTTCTACAAACCCCCATCACCCGCGCCGGACTATTACGCAGAGAAGACCAACCAGTGGGTAGTATTCCCATGGGAGAAGCGCGAATCACTAGAATGGTTTAAAGAAACAGAACAAACAACACAACCGTAAGGCGAGGTAGCTCAGCCTGGTTTAGAGCGCTAGACTCATATGCCTAAGAGGGTCCCTTGGGCGGAAAGATCTAGAGGTTCGCGGGTTCAAAGCCCGTCCTCGCCATAAACCTTTTTCACTGCGTAGCTCGCTGCTTGCAGCGAACAATAGTTCGCCGAAGTCTCGACGAAGCTCGGCTTCGTCGCAGACGCTCGCAAGTTGAAAAAAGCTTTACCAAAAACGAAACATCTTTAAAATCAAAAGTAAGGAACCAAACAATGAAAACCGAAACATACCGCGTGGCGAAGGCGTGGAACGCCACCCATGACGTGCGGGCGTACAGGCTCGTCCCGGAAAATGGCGCGGCCATGGTTGGCTACAAGCCCGGCCAGTTCGTCATGCTGCACCTGCCCCCACTAGAAGCTGGCAAGCCGGATGAACGCAGGGCGTACTCGATCTCGAGCGCGCCCCATGAGAGCGAGCTCGAGCTCACAATAAAGATACATGGCAACTTCACTCAACGAGTCAACCGCGAAGTAGTCCATGATGCGCGGGTAGGAGTCAGCGGGCCCTTCGGGGTGTTCTGCCCAGACTTCTCAAAAGAACAATTCATCACAATGATAGCCGGCGGAGTTGGGATCGCACCTTTCATGAGCTACATCAGGCACGCAACGCACTATAAGCTCCCCAACAAGCTGACGTTACTCTATTCTAACAAGACTTTCAAGGACACCATCTACTACCACGAGCTGCAAGAGTTGGAGAAGAAGAACCCGAACCTGATGGTAATGTTCACAATCACTCGCGAAGAGCCGCCTTCTGACTGGCGCTGGAAGAAAAGCCGCTTCACCACAGAAGAGATAGTCAGCCATTCAACCGGCGGCCTAAACAACACGCACTTTTACGTCTGCGGCTCGACAGAAATGTGCAACGCCATGACAAAGCAGTTGCAGGAGGCCGGCGTCCCGCGCGACAGGACCAAGCAGGAGCTCTTCGGCAACATACAGTAACCTTTTTCACTGCTAAGGCACGATCGTTGTCGTGCCTATGTTGAAAAAGCTTAACCAAAAATCACCCCGGATATGCCTCTTTTTAACCCGCAAAGCGACAACATTACCAAGCCTCAGTGGCTCAGAGCTTTTTCCGTTATTGTCGGAAAAGCGGGAAGCTGGTAGAGCGGCGGTTTTGTAAACCGCAAGCCGGGAGTTCGAATCTCCCCTGAGGCTTATCTCTTTTAAACAGCAATGAGTGAAACAACATCATGACACAAATCGTGAAGATTTTTG
>JACOVT010000054.1 GCA_016177165.1 Microcaldota archaeon | reverse complement strand
GTTTTCCCCTTGAACGTGAATTCTTTCTTCGCCATGAGCAAGACACCTGCGGTTTCTTTTCCTGCTATCTTCCCTCTATCATGTTATCTCTTCCTTCTACCAGTCCTGCGCGCCCCGAAAGAGCCCACGTGGACACCCGGGGGCGCTCCACGACCTTTGGGCGTGATGGCGCCATGGTGCTGTTTGCCGCCAAATGGATGTTCGACAACGTTCATGTGCACGCCACGAACCGTCGGGTACCAGTGGCCGCGCGCCAGCGCATGGAATGATCCCTTGCCTGCCTTGAGCATGGGCTTGTCCACCCTGCCGCCGCCTGCCGCGCACCCGATCGTGGCCCGGCATCTTGCATCGAGGTATTTCAGCTCCCGCGAAGGCAACTTTACGAGCACGCGGTTGGCCTCCTTTGACACGATGTACGCGATTCCACCGCTCGAGCGCACGAGCGACCCACCGTCGCCGGGATGCGCCTCCAAGTTGAATATCGGGTAGCCTTCCGGTATCGACGAAAGCGGCATTATGTTCCCGATACTAGGTTGAGCGTTGGTTCCCTCCTCTATGATGTCGCCGGTAAGCAGTCCCTCGGCGGCTGGCACGAGCGACTCAGTGCCGTCCTCGAACACGAACCGCGCAAGCAGGGTGGTGCGTGAGGGGTCGTCTATGAACTCCGTAACCTCCCCGCGCAGCATTCCGGCATCATGCGAATCGATGCTTCTATACCTCGAGACAGCGTAAAAGTGGTGCGATGGAGCCCTGAAGCTAGGCGAACCCTTTCCCCTCCTTTGTGTTATCAACGGCTTGCCCATTGCATCACTATAGTATCTTGAGTTTCGCTGCCAGCTCGCCGGCCTTGAACTCCGGAGTGAGCCTTACAAATGCCTTTTTGACGCCCTCTATGTTTGTGCTGGTGTTCACGCCAGCCACCTTTACGCCATAGAGCTTCTCAACGTCCCTCTTCACGTCGGCTTTTGTGGCGCCCTCGTCGACCGCGAACACTATTATGTTCTGCTTTTCAATCATGCCCACGGCCTTTTCCGTTATCAACGGGTACCTTACGACTGTCATTTAATCACCCGTGTGAGCATCCAGTTGGTTAAGGGCGCTTTCCGAGTACAGCGCAAGCCGCCCCGGCGTGCCGCCGGGCGCGAGCATGTCCACGTTTAGCGCGTTCACGGTACATGCCTCCACGCCCGGGATTGCTGAGGCTGCGCGCATGATTCCGCCGTCCTTCGAGACTATTATGAGTATTCCGCGTTTCTTGCGGTATTTCCTGCCGCGCGACTTTCCCCTGCCGGCCCTTATCTTGGTCTCCCTGCATCTTTCGAGCTCGCTTCCAAGGCCGAGCCGTTCGAGCGCGGCAAAGAGCTCTCCTGCTTTCTTTACCGATTCAATTCCATCCTCGACAACGAACGGAACAGTTGCGTTAGCCGGGATGCGATGGCCGCGCGCCAGCGCGAGCTCCTTTACCCCGGTGGCCGCTATGGCGCTCCTTACTGCTTTCCTGCGCTCGCGCTTGTTTATTTTCTCCACTAGCACGTGTTCAGGCTTTGGCGGGTGTGCCCTCCTGCCTTTTCTGGCGAATGGCACCTTGCGCACGTCGCCCATGCGACCCTTTGGGAGTTTTACCTTGGGCAGCCGCGCGCGGCCTATGTTTATCATCGACCTGTAAGACCGCCTGCGCCCAACGTATTCGGCGCTGGTTTCCAGTCCGGACCACTTGTAGACCCCCTTTGGCTGGAAGCCCTGTGACAGCACTGCCAAGGAAGCACGCCTTATCAGGTCCTCGCGGACCGGCTCGCTGAAAACGCGCGGTAGCACGGTTCTTTTTTGCTGCCTGCCATCCAGAGAGTATGTGCTTGCTTCCATTGGATCATCCATTCACTGATACTATGCTGGGAGCCGGCGTCTCCCTTGCCGGGCGGGTGTTGTGCCTCATGAAGACGAGCCGTTTGTTCGGACCGGGCGTGCTGCCAGAAACAAGCACAAAATCTGAATCTACCCTGCCATAGTTTGTAAAGCCGCCCTTTGGGGTGATAGATGCAGCGTCGACCGCAGTCCCCACCTTGAGCACGCGCTTGTTGTATTCAGTGCGGCGCTGGAAACCCATCTGCCCCATCTGCGGCACCGTCCATAGCACCCGCGACGGCGTCCACCCGCCAATGGCGCCCGGGAAACGCCTGTGCCCCTTGTTCTTGCGTATCTGTATCTTGATACCAAAGCGCTTCACAGGGCCTTGGGTTCCCTTTCCCTTTGTTATGGCCGTCACGTCAATGAACTCGCCTTCCTTTAGAATACCGGACGCCGCGATCGTTTTTCCAATAAGTTCCTTGGCAGAGCTCCATTTTTCCTGCGCGTTCTTTCCGCCGAACGGCAGCTCGAAGCATTCCGGCGTCTTCTTCAGGCCGATCTCACGGGGTCTGGTGTGTACGAGAAGCCTCAGGTCAATGGCAGATGCAACGGCTTCCTGAAAGGATTGCATCGCCTTTGCAAAATCATACTTTTTTGGGAGGCTGATCGTGCGGGCAAGGTCCTTGTCAAGCTTCTCGGCCAGCAGGTCCCCGCACGCCCTGTGATCGGCGTTGTATGCGCGCGCGCCAAACACCTGCAGGGGCGGGCACTCTATGACAGTCGCCGGCATGGCCACCTGAAGGCCATAGGAAGGCGAGTGCTGGTGATTGTCTGTCGCCATGACTGTGGTCATGCCGGCCTTGTAGCCGGCAAAAGCCAGCACGCCCACACCTTCGCGTACAGTGCGGACGCTGGGGAAAATCCGCCTCGCCCGCTTTCTAGGCGAGAACCCCAACGATCCCGAACGCGGCTTTGATTTGGCACTCATGCGAACACGATGACAAATGCTAACAATGCTGACGCTTCAGTATACAAAGCAAAACCGGACGGTTTGCTTTCATCGAAGGGCAGAAACAAACCCCCCGCAACGAACGAGCACACGAAGAAGCACGTCTTCTTCGGTGCAGAAAAAGGAAATGCCTTTTTCTAGCACAAAACTCGCAACTCGCACGATTATTCGGGATTCGGGATTTAAAAAGGCTACCTAGCGCGCCGTCTTCGCTTGGCCGTGCCTATTGCAATTACCTGTGGGTACCTGATCGAGCCGACCAAGTGTTCTTGGGATACTGGATAGGTCGTCCCGTGACCGGGATCCGCAACATGGAACCTGGTTCTATCGAATCCTCTAACCGCGATTATGTGTCCCCACGGCCAGCCGGTCAAGTCGTTGTGCGTTGTAGACATCAGGCTATCTCGCCTAGGTCGGCCGTAGAACCGCGACGTGTCTATGGGAACAATCACTGGCCGTCCGAGCCTCAATTGGTGCTTCAGCAGGCGCGGCGACACTCCACTGAAGCGCGCCTTGGGATGTAGGAACTCGATGCTCCCGCCGTTGCGTAGGAAGTTGGCAGCCTCCTTGACTCCATTTATCCTGTCGAGTGTAAACCAGTCAACGTCGGCGTTCACAGCCGACTTACGCGCCTTTGCTAAGGATTCTAGCTCGTTTGTAAGCGCCTTTGCAGAAGCGTCCAGCTTACCTATCAACAGCCCCCTATCCAACCTAAACCAAGCCGGATCAAACAGTAACGTTTCGTGAGTAAGCACGGTAGCAGGCACGCCCCTTTTTAGCGCTGCGAGGGCAATTCGGAAATCCCACTCGCGGCCTTTGTTCGCCCCAGCAGGACTGATCTCGCGCTCCAACTGGCTAAGGCTGACCGACCTTGGCAGCATGGCGTCAAGTATGCTCTTGACGCACGCCGGCCCGCATTCGGCTGGGTTCTGGGCTATCGGCCGGACCGGCAAAAGCACTTTTCTCATGGCATTATTCGGCAGCCGCCTCTAAAAAACCCTCACCTTTAAACCCCGTGAGGGAGTTGAAAGCCTGCGACCAGTGGGTGTCTACCTCAGAACTTTTTCCGCCGGGTCTGCGGCGAACATCAGTTCGCCGAGATCACAGAGAAGCTCGCTTCTCTGATGATCGAGAAAAACCTCGGAAAAAGCCAACCGCAAACAAGGCGCGTCCCTCGTGGGACGCGCCCACAACAATCATCCCTTGATGTTGCCGACCGGACGCAGCGCCACGACACGTTTGGAAATGCCTGCTATGTCCATCGTCTCGACCACCTGGTGGATGTCCTTGTAAGCGACGCCGGCCTCCTCGGCGAGCCCGCTCATGGACGCCGAACGCACGTAAATGCCCCTCTTTTCCATGTCGCGCTGCAGCGCATCTCCACGTATCTCCCTCTTGGCCTGCGCGCGGGACATCGTCCTGCCAGAGCCATGCATCGTGCTCGCGAAAGTCTCATCGTCCGCCTTGTCAGTGCCAACGCACAGGTAAGAGCCGGTTTCCATCGACCCGCCGACAATAACTGGCTGGCCGGTCTTCCTGAAAAGTTTCTCCAGTTCCGGGCGCGAAGGCCCAAAGCAGCGCGTAGCGCCCTTTCGATGCACCACGAGTTTCTGTTTCTTACCGTCAACCTTGTACTCCTCTATCTTGGCCGTGTTGTGCGCCACGTCATACACCATATCCATACCCAGTTTCTCGGCGTCGGTCTTGAACACCTTTGCGAACGCCTCCCTGACTCGGTGGAGTATCACCTGCCTGCTGGCAAACGAAAAGTTAATGGCTGCGCACATCGCGCCAAAGTAATCCTGCCCTTCCCTTGACTGGAAGGGCGCGCACGCCAGCTCGCGGTCAGGCAGCGAGATCTTGTAATCGTCCAGCTTTCTCAGAAACAGCTCCACATAGTCGGAGCAGATCTGGTGGCCGAAACCGCGGCTTCCACAATGGAACATCACCACGACCTGGTCTGGTTCAGTTATTCCCCACGCTTTCGCCGTAGCAGAGTCGAACACCTCTTTCTCGCCGGCAACTTGTATCTCCAAGTAATGGTTGCCCGAGCCGAGAGTTCCTAACTGTTTGATGCCACGGCTCCGCGCCCGCTGTGACACCTTCGAAGGATCAGCCTGTTCGAGCTTACCATTTTCTTCTGTTCGTTCAACATCTTCTTTCCAAGCGTAGCCGTTCCGCGCGCACCACTCGCTGCCGTCGCTCATTACCTCGTCAAACTGGCTTTGTGACAACTTGATGGAACCCTCGCACCCCACGCCCGTGGGAACAGTCTCGAACAGCAAGTCCACGACCTGCCGGAGCTTCGGTTTAACATCCTTGAAAGTCAGGTTGGTGGTCAGCAGGCGCATGCCGCAGTTATGAGACACAATACAGTTTGCTATAAAGTTATGGTTCACTTCGTTCATTGTGAAATCATAAACGTAATCGTTATACTCGACCGATTCTATTTTTTCTACCTGATCCTCTATAAACTCAGAGTTTTGAATGGAGTTACCGCAACAAAACTCAGTAAATGTTGGAAAATTTGACGTTATTCGTAACTCTGTACTACTACGGTAAAGCTGTCCCTTAACCATTGGTATACTAAGGCCGTTTTCTTTTGCAATTACGTACAATAAGCTTGGTTTCGCCCCATTGTCTGCAAGCGTCCTAAGCTCTTCTAGAACTATTCGGGTCTTTTGCATCACGTTTCTTTTCATCTTTAGGTAAGCTAGGGCGAACATGGATTTTTCTTTACGTTCTTTGCAGTACTCGTATCCTATCCTTGACCACAGTCTTAT
>JACOVT010000050.1 GCA_016177165.1 Microcaldota archaeon | reverse complement strand
GTCCGCCGGCTCGCCGCGCGAAAGAATGTAGTAGGCGCCAACGGCAAGGACAATGAAGATTGCAATGTAGGCTGGCCTCACTTGTTTTTCACCTTCAATTTTTGCCTGCACTGTTTTGAACAGAACTTGCCTCCAATCGCTTCCTTGTCACTCATAGCCATGCTGCAACGCTGGCACAACTGGTTCTTGTACACTACCTAACCTCCTTTCCCGCGTGCTCGTCGTGCGTTCCGCCGCACACGCTCTTGTTGCAGTCGCAACTGCCGTCGCACGCCTGGTAGTTGTTCGCTGCAATGCAGTTGGTGTCCCTGCCAGAACACTGGCATCCTTGGGGATTGGTCTGGCAGTGTTCGGAACCACAGGACACGTTGCCGGTGAGGAAGCAGGTCGAGTGGGAATTGGGCCCGTTGCAGTTTCCGTACGCGACAGTGTTGTAGACGAAGACGGCTGAATATGCCATGCTCCCAAACATGGCCGCCGCCAGAATCAGCGAGAAAGCCCTGAAATGCCTGTTGAGCAGGCGGGCGCAGCGAGGCGAGACGTGCAACAGCTTGCCTACAAGCTTGTTCTTCATCCGCCTATCGAAACCGGTGTCGCACGGCCTGAGTGTCACTGTGCGGGCTGCACAGCGGAACGCTTCCCGCGCGAGGCGCCGGTACTTGGCTGAAAAAATCCCTAGCACCCCGAAAACAATGAGTGCCACGAAACAGAACACCATGCCTGCACGCCCGTTAGCCGCATGAGCCGGCCATTCCACTACTGGACGCGCCCGAGTCGCCAGTGCTGAGCGCGCCTGAGCCTGGGTGGTGGCCGCTCATATCGTCAGCTGCCGCGGATGCGGCTGTTCGTACCTGCTGTGCGGGCGCTCCAATGCCTGCGATCACCACGGTCTGAACTGCCGAGACGAACAGTAGCGCCACGACCAGCAGCGTGGTTATCCTTTCTGCGTCCATTTTATCAACTCGTTTCTGGGTGGTGGGACGCGTGGGTAGCGGCATCCATTCCGCCGGATCCGCCCATCATGCCGGCCATGCCATCCATCATCGAACTGTTTCCACCCATCATTCCTGACATCATCGAAGCGCACTGGTTGTGCATCTCCCTGATGTCATCAGCGACTCCGGACGCGGTAGCGCCCGACGTGGCCTGCACTGCCGTGACCACCGAGGCCAGTGCGATTACCATTGCAACGGCTGCCACTATGGTCGGCAGGTTCCCTTTTCTTTTTTCCTTCCTCACACCTACACCTCCAAAACTCATCCGCAGGCGCCGGCCATTCCGCTTGAGTCTGATCCGACGTCTGCGTTGTACTCCGCCCCGCGGTACTTGTTTGAACCCAGGTCGGAGAACGTGACCGTCCCGAGCTGCTGGCTAAGCACGACCGCCTTCTTTGCCATGTTTTGCGGGAAGAAGAGCGTCTTCCACTTGGCGAGCTCGCTCAGTATCGTGTCGTCGCTGAGCTCCGGGTGCTCTGAGACCAGGTATTTCCCGAGCCCGCGCATGGCCGAGCTGTGGGCGCACGAGCAGGCAGGCTCGCCGCGCGAGTCAATGATCGACGGCGCACCGCAGCAGTACTCGCAAGAGATCTGCGATGTGATGCCGATGTACCGCTTCAGCTGCTCGCCGGATAACTGTATCGACTCCTTGGCAGCCAGCTTGCGTATCGCCGCGTCCGAACTGGACGGATTGGAAACCGAGATGTCGTCGTAGCTGACCCCAAGCTCGGCCCCGTAGACTACCGGGACTCCCTTCGGTCGCATGTCGTCGAACACGCCCGCCAAATCGACAGTTCCCCAGGGCGTCGCTGAAGCTGCACTCGTCACCGAGGTGCGGGCCCCTATTCCAGTTATCATGTACGCGTTGAACAACTGGATCAGCAACGCAGCAGCGACTGCATAGACTAGCCAGTTTGCCTTGAATGTTTGGCTCATCAATTACCCTCCAAAGCGCACTCGCGCTCGAAGGATGTTTGGTGAAACCCCTTATACCAGTGTGTTTGAAACTAGTTTCAAAACGAGATTGGGTGCGTTTCGCAGCAGTTTCACTTGAGCACGACCATGTTGGTCATGCCGCGCCTGCGCCGCTCGACCAGGCCCGAACCCTCAAGGCGGTCCAGTATGCGGGTCACTTTCACCTTGTTGAGGCCGGAGCGCTCGACCAGGTCGCTCTGGAACACCGCGCCGTTGGCCTCAGCGACAAGGTCATAGACCTTGCGCTCGTCGCCTGAAAGCTCACTCCGCTTAGCAGAAGCGTCTCGCACCGCAGCCGCGCGCCGGCTCTGGCTCGTGATCCCGCTGAACAGCAACCAGGCGCCGACCAATCCCACGAGCCCCTCGAGCGCGAATGCGATTATTGAGATCGATGGCACGCCGCTTTCAACGGGGCATATGCCCTCCGGCAGCGGGCACTCCGTGTGGAAAGTCATTGCCACTGCGTGTATTGCGGCATTGTAGTCCAGCGTGACGAGGAACAATCCTGCGGCCGCAGCGATCAGGGCGGCGCCGACCAGCAGGTTGCTGTTGGGCTTGATCACAATCGAAGTTTACACCTATCCCCTTATAAGTGTTGCCAAAACAAACCTAACTGGTTAGCATGGAATTAAGGGAAGCGCAGGAACACGCGCGCAAATGAGGCAGCAACTGTTATAAACTAGTGGAATCACAAGTAAAACATGGCTCGTATGGAAATGATACAAGTACCTAAGGCCGAATATGAGAAGCTCAAGCAGCTTTCTGAGCTAGAGGAACTAGACGCAGAACTAGTCAAGAAAGTGCTGAAAGCACTAAACAACTTTAAACAGGGCAAGTTTAAAGAGTGGACCTGAGCGCATCTTCGATCTCTTTTCTATACTTGTTCAAAGCCAGTTTTATTGCCTCTATTGTGAGTTGTTGTGCCTTTTTGTCGCTCATGGTAACAACCAGAACTGCCTTCAGGCTCTCGTAGACTAGGTAGTACAGACGGTTTCCATTGAGGCGTTTTTCTCGAAACCAGTCATAACCCAATGGCTTCCCAGCGTACGGGTTTTCTTTCAGTTGGTCTCTTATTTTCTTGATCCTCTCAAGCTCAAAGCGCGGTAGCTTGCTAAGGTTGACTTCAAATTCTGGTTCAATAAAAACTCGGTAAACAGGCACGGGCACGCTAAGGTTGGCGTGGTTTTTATCACTTTGCGGCCCGCGCCAAGAATAATAAGAGCAGCTACCATAACAAGCCATGGAAATGAAAGAAGCGCAGGAGCACACTCGCAACGTCGGCAAGGGGCTCAAGCAGTGGGACGCCTTCCAGCGCGTGACCGACTTGCTCGAGGAGGCTGGCGAAGTCGCGGCTGAAGTGAAGGCGATCAACGGCATGAAGCAGAGGAAGGGCTCGCGCGAGGCGCTCGCGTTGGAGCTGGCCGACACGCTTTATTCCATCATGGCGATAGCGAACTATTACGACATCGACCTGGAAAGCGTTTTTAAGGCCAAGGTTGATAAGTACACTCAGCGATTTTCTAAAGAGGCAACAAAATGAAGACCAGACCAAGAAAGTGGAAGAAAAAGGGACGCATGCGGTGGAAGTGGCACAAGAAGCGCATCCGCAAGAAGAAGCGCATGCTAAAGCAGCGCAAGGGCGTAATCTAGCGTTGCTGCCTGTTTTTATTCATGGCTTCACAAATTAGCGCTAGCCGTGGCGCGGGAGTGCCGGAGAGCCTTTTCCGCTGGGAAAGCTTGCAAGCAAGCTAACGAGAAAACCCCTGGAAAGGACCGGAGTGGAAAACGGGCTAGGCTTAGGACCTAGTGGCTTAGCGCCTACGCAGGTTCGAATCC
>JACOVT010000051.1 GCA_016177165.1 Microcaldota archaeon | reverse complement strand
CGGGCCCGGTGGGATTTGAATTCGTGCTCCACCAGATTTAGTCTAATAGAGTCCCACGACCTACCGGTCTCTTCTATTACAGTCAATGCGTGACTAGAGTCCCACTCCAGCCTCTTAGAGCATCAATTTCTGTCATTGTAACCTTTCTTTGGATATTTTCCGTTAACGCCTTTGTGAAAACGGAAGCTTCCGTAAAAGGGTTACTAAACATGCTTTTAATGGCATAGTAGCTGGTTGCACCAACCACCAAATATTAAAAGCCGGGCGCTCTGCCAGGCTGAGCTACGGGCCCATGTATGGGTTTTCCCATTGGGCCACGTCCTATATGAGCAGCCGGGGTCAAGAGGTGCCTTATGGGAGAAACTATCTATAACTACGAAAAGCGACTTAATAAATCTATCAGCCGAGTTCTATCGAGTCCAATATCCGAGCAGAACCGGAAGCTGATCCTGGACTTTACAAACTACAGCCTGGTCAGTGACGGCGTGACCAAAGGGACGGCGAGCCGAACCATTTACCATCTGCTCAATCTCGCCCGCTGGATTCAAGTGGATTTCGACAAGGCGACGGCCGAGGACGTTCAGCGTTGCGCGATAGAAATCAACTCATCGGACTACAAGCCGAAAGGGAAGAAAGAGCTCACTCAATACCTTCGCAAGTTCTACAAATGGCTGAGGAAGACAGACACCTACCCGCCGGAGGTGGCCAAGATTCGCTTTCGATACAACCGTCTACAGAACCGTATGCTACCGGAGGAAGTGCTGACCGAGGCCGATGTCGAGCAGATGATCCATGCCTCGACTTCCACCCGAGACCGGGCGTTCCTGGCCGTCCTCTACGAGACAGGCTGCCGGATCGGCGAACTTCTGTTCCTCAGGATCAAGCACGTCGCCTTCGACCAGGTCGGCGCGTTGGTGTGGGTAACGGGCAAAACAGGTCCCCGCCGAATCCGAATTGTCTCTTCCGTGCCGCACCTGGCCGCGTGGGTCAATCGCCACCCGCAGGCCGACAAACCGGAAGCCTACGTCTGGCATGGCCGAATGGGCGTGTTGTCGTATGACGCTACCAAGGAAGTGATTCGCAAGCTCGCTTTTCGGGCGGGGATCAAGAAGCGGGTAAACCCGCATGCTTTCCGCCATGCCCGCGCGACGTTTCTCGCGAGGACAATGAAAGAGTCCATGATGCGCCAGTACTTCGGCTGGACCGGTGGATCTGAAATGGCTGCGGTTTACGTCCATCTTTCCAATCGCGACACGGAGGACGCCATCCTCAAGCTCAACGGGATCGAACTCGACGAGAGCGGTCGTGGCGAAAGTATCCTCAAGCCGAGATCCTGCTCTCGCTGCGCGGCGAAGAACGCCTCGACCAACAAGGTGTGCAGCGAGTGCAACATGCCGCTCGACCAGAGCATGTACGGGAAGTTCACCCAGGCAGATTCAATGCTGGACCGGCTCCTACTCGACCCTGAAGTCAAAGCCTTCCTCGCCCAAAAGATTCAGGGCCTCGCCCCTGGCACGTAGGCCGCGTCCTTTATGAGCCCGCGTGCATAAGACGGCGCCATGACACTACGCGAGATCGGCGTGAATGCAGAGCGGCAATGGAAGAAGATCCTGGAACGGACCGGCCAGATCGTGACTCGCGCTCCAGGCTCAGGGATCGCTCCCGAGTGCTTCTACGACCTCATGTCCTTCGATCAGACCGGCCGTGGCTATCTCTGGGAGATCAAGAGCACGAAGCACTCGACCAAATATTTTCACGAGAACGAGCTGGAAAACATTACGCGGCTTGCGCTAGCTCACAAAACGCACAACGTCTTCTCGTTTCTCGTAATTCTTTACCGAACGGCAGGACGCTTCAAAGTCTATCGCCCGACACAAGCCCTAAAGTACAAGAAGATCGCGTTCAAAGATAAAGGCGAGACCTGGTTCGCGCCTCAATACGGCGCGTATCGCAAGACTAGGGAGCAACCTGCGACGGCGAGCAGTCCGGAGGCGCCGCAGGTATGAGCTGGCTCAACTTCTACTGCCCATGTTGCACAGTGCGCTACGCTTTCAACTCTGCGCTGCTCCGCGCCTATCCGATCTGCGGCTACTGCGACTGCCCTTTACTGCGGCTTGAAGAGGAGGACTGTGAAAACGTCCTGGAGGCAGCATGACTGGTGCGCTTGTTCGGTTTCGGTGCTCAGGTTGCTTGGCACAGTGGCTCTACCTGGAGTGGGATGTGCCGCGCAGGCAGGCTTGCTCCTGGTGTGGGGAACCGTTGATCAGGATGAGGAGATAATTTTATGGAAGGAGAGATCGACTGGGAGAAGGTGAAGAATCGGATGACGCGGCTATTCAGTCCGTCGCGATCTTCGATCCGGGCCTACATAGGAGCCTTGGCGACCCGAAATGCATTCATTCTGAGCAGTGGCGGCAAGCTTGATCACAGGCCGACTACCAACTGGTTCAAGAGCCAGCTCAACCAGCTTGGGATCACCCACAATTACTTCAGCGTTCGAAACAACCTCAAGATCCTGGTGGACTGGGGCGTGCTCGAAGAAAAGGAGCAGAGGCACACCCTGGCTGGCCCGCAACGCCTTGTTCAGAACGCGAAGTTCTACGAGTACTATCTACCGGACCTACTAGCGCCGGCTCTCCGAGAGGTCCTGCTGGTCCTCTTCGGGGCAAGCTCCCTCGGAGACATCTTCCGCAGTGGCCTGCCTGATAATAATACAAATGGATTGGTCGAGACGAGGCTTCTAAAGGGCGCATATACATACAAAGCCGAGTGTGCCGCAGCGACGCCCTAAAAACTTTCCATAGCCGCTTCCGCCCCTCGTCCTCTTCCGTCTTTGTATTATTATATATCGATTTTGACTCCAATAGATACCCATACCGTTTGTATATTTATCAGGGTGTAAGGTGCCCGGATACTTCATGGAGGTGAAGGCCTGCGCCATCCGCGCAGGCGAAATATGAAAGCGAAAATCACTGCGATCGAGCAGAAACAGACCCAGGCGGGAGAACCGTTCTGGCGTCTGAACTTGGAGGACCATTGGTTCAGCCTCTTTGACGCTGAATCCGCGAAGAGTGTCAAAGAAGGGGACTGGATCGAGTTTGCCTGGTCGGAGAATGATCGGTTCAAGAAGATCCGATCCCTGACCAAGGTCAATAACTAGGAGGTGAATGGGGCGAGGCCCCAAACTATTACAAGAAAGACGAACGTCAATGAAGTTGCGTTGAAACGCTATTGCGACGAGCTACCGGGTTGCGCGAGGTTCTTGACCAACTTCTTCGGAACTTGCGAGCCCTTTGAATACGGCGACAACCTCGCCAACTATCTGAACGACATCGCGAGCTACTCGACGACCAACCCGCACATCCGAACCAACCAAGCGAAGCTGACCAAGGCGTTCCACGATATCGCCACGCCCGAGCCTGCAGGTTCGAAAGAACCTGCGGAACGCCTCAATCCCTACCGCGATGTGCCCGGCCCTACAGATGTGGAGCCTCGACTCGGGATCAGACGGCCACAACACAACGGAGGTGATGAAGATCGGGGGGCGTGACCATGCCACGCTCGAAGCGAAATCCTATGGATCTAATGAACAATGGACTTGAAAGGAAAATCGCGGAACTGGACGAGGCTCACGCCAGGCGATTCACAGTATCGTATATGTACGCGGACCACAGCTACCCGCCCCGCGTCGTGCCCTATATTCGGCTTCGTGGTCGCTGGCTCGATGACTTGGGTTTCCGCCCCGGCCTGGGGTACACGGCGTATGTAGGCGCCAATTTGCTTGTACTCGTTGCTGATCCACTTGAACCCCAGCCAATGGGGGCCATGCCACGAGGAGATAAAATATGAAACTAATGACTGTTGAACTGGAACGAAGATTTGCCGAAGTCGGCCAGCAGGACAGCAAACGATACGACGCACTCGTAATCGCGAAGTATTTCCACCCACGATCCGAATGGACGTGGTGGGCGACCGAGTACAACGCCGCCGACCGGGTCTTCTTCGGCTACGTCCGCGGCTTCGAAGAGGAGTGGGGCTATTTCAGCCTGGACGAAATGGAGTCTGTGCGAGATCAACTCGGCGTAGGCGTCGAGCGCGACCTCTACTTCCGCGAGCAGACCCTGCGCAAGGCCCTGGGCATGGACGAGGATAGTGATCCGTGAGCTATGGCCGAAGAACAACCCAGAACGCCGGTCTACTACCTGGTCACTGAGAACGGCCCGAGCAGGACGGTAGGCGTCGGCTTACCCGCACGCCGGGGCAAGGAGCACCTCGTCGGTGTCCTGGACCTCGGGTCCTACCTGCCCGCAGGAGTCAACCCATCGGACTTCCTGGCCGACTTCTACCCCTGTTTCGAAATGATCGAGCGAAAGGCTTTCAGCAGCCGCGGCCTCGTCTGCCAGTTGAAGATCCAGGAAGACTGCCTGGACTATGTTCAGGAACTCGACGCCCCGCGTGACGACTTCGTACGGTTTATGCTCGCACAGTACGTTCAGAAACCGCCCGAACCCGTGGTCTACATGTCCCGGGTCGAGAACCTGTGGGCGGCGAGATTTCGCGGCGAACGAGAAGTCAGGAAGAGAAATACGGGGAGGTGATTATGAATGAGAGGAAAGCTAGAGAAGATTGAAGAACGAGGAAAAGGCGAGAAGCG
>JACOVT010000053.1 GCA_016177165.1 Microcaldota archaeon | reverse complement strand
CAGCGCCTCGTGCTTTTCGACGAGCTTGCTCGCCGTGCCGTGCAGCTGCTTGACCGTCTCGCCGTGCTCTTCCAGCCTTGACTGGATTTCCTCCAACCGCTGCAAGTGCTCCTCTCCTGCCGATTGAATGTCGGATATCTTTGCGTGCACCTCTTCGGAAGACGCGGCGTGCCTGTGCAATGCTTCAGCTATCGGCTTCAGGTGTTCGCCAGACTCGAGCTTCTCGTGCAGCGAGGCAACAGCCTCATGTATCTCCTGCTGGGTCGGCCCGACGCGGGCCTTCGCGAGCAGCTCCTCTATGACAGTTTCGCTTATGTTCATCGACCTCAGCGAGTTGCGTATCTCTGACAGCGACATGCCTGACGCGCTCATTGACTTCACGGCGTCGACCGCTTTCTTCACCTTGTCCGGCTCCACGCTTGCGATTAGAAGCCTTAAATATAAAAGCTGATTCATCCACCCGTGAAACTGGTCCGGGGCCCATGGAAACCCATTTTCAGCGGCGAGTGGCTAGGCCACCGCACAGAAATGCTGCAGAACCCCGAGAAGACGATCGCCACGCTGATCCACGACGAGACCGGCGCGCTGCTCCTGATGGACCACTACTTCATTTGCACCGGGCAACTCGGGAAACTTTCCGAGAAGCTTAACGCCAACTCACAGGTGCTGCAGAAGAACTTCGGGACGTTCAACGCAAGCTACATGATAATCTCCACCGAGCCGGCTTATTTCAAACGACAGGCGTTGGAGGACGGGTTCGAGGAAACCATCGAAAAGCTGGACAAGGACATGGAGGAGTTCAACGACATAGCCCACGAGTTCGGCGTCGAGGTAACAGACATACGGCACGCGAAAGAGGAGTATTCGCTGCACGCGTTCAGCGAACCTTCACTCCTGATAAGCGCGGTAAAGCGTGGAAAAACCATGATACAACGGCCCGCGGAAGTCTCCGGAATGGTGCTAGGCAAGACGGCGACCGGCGAGACTGTTGAGGAAAAAATGACCGACATGTTCACCATGATTGTTGTTGGAAAGCACCGCAAAAACGCCATGCAGGTCGTGATGGAGAACGTCACGCTTTCAAAGATGACCGCGATAGTGCTGGACGACTCGGGCGATTTCCAGAAGGTCGAGGAGCCCAACAAGGAGTTCGACTACCGCGCGTACCCGGAACTGCAGGCCATGGGAATGCCAACCAAGAAGCCCCGCGCGTGGGTAAACCTTAACGACCTCAACTCCCACACAATAATGGAAATGCTGGACATAAACTCCAACGGCGACAAGCAACCCTTCCACGGGCAGGACGCGCTAAAGCTGTTGTCTGAGGTCATCACCAGCAAGAGCGGAAAACTTTCAGGGGTCAGCGACGTGATAAAGGCGCTAATAGCGCATCGCGAGGACGAGTTCCAGAAGTATCGCGCAATAAGGTGGCTGCTGGCCATCGAGGACAGGCATCCAGGAATACTGGATGGCGAGATCGACCCGAAATCAATCGCTTCACAAATATCCGGCACCGGATCTGTCGTACTCATCGACGCGGCGTTACCCAAGAACATCAAGCGCGCGCTGGCCTACTCGATGCTAAAAGCGCTGTCAAGGATGGAAGGAGGCGAGCCAAAGGCCGTGTTCTTTTCCCTGAATTCCACGAGCCTGTTTGACAGCACTTCCAAACTGGGCGAGGAGATAGCAGAACAGCTGGTCAGAGTGCAGTCAAAGGGCATCGGCTACTGCCTCGGAGCGGACAGCGCCTCTGGAATCCATGCCGAGCTGCTGTCGCGCGCTGACGCCAGCATTGAAATGGTGAACGATCACGAGGCTGCGGTAAAGAAGAAACGCTCCAAACCTTACCGCTTGCTCTTGCGGACGCCCCTAAGCGAATGACTCTCTGCAAGGAACTCCTTGAGCTGGTCGGCAGTGACAAGCTCCGCGGGGTTGAGCGAGTCAAACAGGAACTTCAACTCTGCAACCGCCTGCTTTACCTCATCGATCGAGCGGGTGTTGGAGTCCACCTGCTCCTTCAGCTTGGAAAGGATGTCCTCGGTCTCTGACACCGACTTCTCTATGAGCGCCAACTCCTCCTGCTGGGAGCCTTCGCCGCCGATCACGCCGCCAGCGGGTCTTTCCACAATCCCGGACTCGATCTCCTTTAGCGTCTTGTTGTGCGAGATGAGAGTCCTGCCAATTATCTGCTCGTTGCGTTCGATAACGTTCATGCGCTGCGCTATTATCTGCACCTTGGACTCAAGCGCGCGGAGCTCTGCAAGCAGCGCGGTCACATCAAACGATGGGGGCATTTAATCAACGATTTAAACAGCCCACCCCTTAAAAACGTTGGTAAGATGAAGGCATTCATACTCGACGCCGACCACCAGGATAACCGCGTCAGGCTGTTCCTGCGCGGAGAAAAAGAGTGCATAATAGCAGAAGCCAGCATTGAACCTTACTTCTACCTTGTGCGCGAGCATGGACTCACGCACTCGCAGGTGGAAAAGTGCGCAGGCGTGACGCGGGTAGAGGAAGTAGAGAAAGAGGAGCTTGGAAGGAAGCGCAAGTACTTCCGAGTGTTCGTCAAGGAGCCAGCGCTCGTGCCGCAGGTTTCCGAGGCATTCGAAAACGTTGCCGACCACCGGGAGAATGACGTCTCGTTCGTCTACCGCTACCTCATAGACAACAACCTGTACGCTGGCAGGATGTACGACTTCGACGTGGTCGCCGGCAGGGTAAAGGCCGCCAAACCGCTAGAAAACGCGACGCCCGACCTGCGCATGCTGTCATTCGACATCGAAACCTACGCGCCACGCGGCAGGATGCCGGACGCCAAAAAGGACCCGGCAATAATCATCGGCATGAAGAATGGCAAGACGCACGTCATGTCGTGGAAAGAGGACAAGCTGCGCAACGAGAAGGAAATGCTGCAGGAATTCGTGAAGTCGGTCAAACACTATGACCCTGACGTGATAGTCGGGTATAATTCAAGCAACTTTGACATCCCCTACCTGCTCAAGCGCGCGCAGGCCAACAAGGTCAAGCTGCTACTTGGACGCGACGCCACCGAGCCGTTGCTCAGGAAGGGAATGCGCTCGGGCGCAGACATAAACGGGCGAGTACACCTAGACGCTTACGATGGCGTAGAGTTCCTCACGATAATAGGGGCGCTGCGGCTGCCAAAGAACGACTTGGACTCGATCTACTTCGAGCTGCGCGGTAAGCACAAGGTGCCCATAGACAAGTCCAGAATTGGAGAGATGTGGGACGCCGGCGGGAAGCAACTCGACCTGCTCAGGAGGTATAACGAGGAGGACACGATAGCAGCCTACGAGATAGGGCGGGAAATACTGCCGCTCTACCTAGAATTGTCCAAGATAATCGGGCTGCCCCTCTACAGCGTTTCACGCATGAGCGCAAGCCAGATGGTCGAATGGATGATGGTGCGCGAAGCCTTCCTGAGGGGCGAGGTAACGCCCAAAAGGCCGGACAGGCACGCGGTCTCCGCACGCATGGCAAACCCAATCAAGGGCGCTTTCGTGAAGCTCCCCGAAGAGGGGCTGCACGAACGCATCGCAGTCTGCGACTTCCGATCCATGTACCCATCCATAATAATCTCGCACAACTTGGGGCCCGACACGCTCGACTGTTCTTGTTGCAGCAAGCCGTTCGTGGCGCCCGAAGTGGGCCACAAGTTCTGCACCAATAGAAAAGCGCTGATGCCCCACGTGCTAGAGAAACTTATAGACGAGCGCCTCGCAGTAAAGAAGGAAATGAAGAACCACAAGCCCGGCTCTGAAGCCTACCGCAGTCTCCATTTCCGCCAGTGGGCCCTCAAGATTATAGCCAACGCCTCCTATGGTTACCTGGGTTTCGCCCGCGCCCGCTGGTACTCGCGCGAGGCCGCCGAGTCCACCACTGCTCTCGGCCGGAAGTATATCCATGAAACAATGGACAAGGCAGAAAAGGCCGGCTTTAAAGTTTTATATGGAGACACCGACGCACTGTTCTTGAAACTTGAAAACAAAAGCGTTGAGGATTCCAAAAAATTCGTTGACAAGATTAACAGCGAGCTGCCCGGCCGGATGGAACTCGAGTTCCAAGGATACTATCCCCGCGGCTTGTTCGTGACAAAGCGCGAGGGCGGCGCGGCAAAGAAAAAGTACGCGCTCATCCGCGAGGACGGCACGATAGAGATAAAAGGATTCGAGTTCGTCAGGCGGGACTGGGCAAACGTGGCCAAGGAGGCGCAGGAACAGGTCATCACAGCAGTGCTCAGGGAGGGAGACACCAAGAAAGCCGTCGACGCTGCCAAGAAGTTCATCGAGCTAGTGCGCAAGCGCAAGCTGGGAGTCGAAGACGTCAAGATATACACCCAGCTGGTCCGCAAGCCCTCCGCGTACGAACAGCAGGCCCCACACGTCAAGGCAGCCAAGCGCCTCCTCGAAGCAGGCTATGACGTGAGTGCGGGTGACGTGCTGGAGTACGTTGTCATCGAGGGCGAAGGCAGCATTTCCGACCGTTCCATCCCCGTGCAACTGCTCGGCGACAAGAGGTACGACCCTGAATACTACATAAACAACCAAGTCCTGCCGGCAGTAATGAAGATACTCAAGGAACTAGGAATCAGCGAGGAAGAACTCCGCGGAAAGGGCAAACAGCAGGATTTAAAGAACTGGTTTGAGTAATCAAGACATGGGCGACGACGAGGCAAAGAGACGCGTTGCAGCAAAGCTGCGCAATCAAGCAATGGACTGGTTTTCACGGCACAGCGCAGAAGCCAGCGTTCGCAAGATCTCGCTGCCGACACGGCCCCTACCAATCGCGGTCGAACAGGAAGAAGTAACAATACTAAACATGCCCGCGCCTGCAGCAAAACGGAACGTACCAGAGCCGGCCGAACAGCAACCCGCCGAAGAGGTGGCCGAAACTCTCCCAGAGGACCAAGAACAGGCCGATTTGCAAATACCAGCCATTGAACCTGCAGAGGAAACCGAAGAGGAGGAACCGGCAGAACAAGAAGCCCCCCCTCTGGTTGAAACGGTTGACGCTTCCGAGGAAAACTCGCCCAGTCAGGAAGTGAAAATAGTACAAGACCTAAAGTCCGCTGTCTCCGCAAGCGTGCTGAATGAGGACCGCAAGAGGGCGTTCACCGAAATACTATCAAACATGGAACGCAACCTGTCGCGCAGACAACCAGTCCTGAGCCTGCCCTCATTCGTGCGCAACCTGCACTCCAAACCAGAGTTGACGGATGCCGTGGAGCACGTGCTCAAGAAATACTCGATCAACTCGCAGTCATACCAGTACCTTTGGGGAATCGAGTGAATGAACGTTTTTGACGACACCGAAGACACAGATCTAGCCGTAAAAAGCTTCATGCGGTCAGGCGAAATCTGCCGCCGGGTAAGGGAAGAAGGCGCCAAACTAGTCATGATAGATGCCAGCCTCCTCGAAGCCGCGGAGGAGATCGAGGAACTCATCCGCAAGGCCGGAGGGGAACCGGCGTTCCCATGCAACATCTCCGTGAACGAGCAGGCCGCACACTCCACGCCATCGTTTGGCGACAAGCAGGTCTTTGGAGAAAAAGACGTCGTCAAGCTCGACCTCGGGGCGCACGTCGACGGGTTCGTCGCCGACACTGCAATCACCATCGACCTGAGCGGCGAAAACGGCAAGCTCGTAGAAGCATCCAAAACCGCATTGGACAACGCAATATCTATTATTCACGCAGGCGCCCAGACCCGTGACATAGGATCCGAGATAGCCTCTGCAATCGAGTCATACAAGTTCAAACCCATCCGCAACCTTTCCGGCCACGGCGTGGGCGAGTACGTCGTCCACATGGAACCATCCATACCAAACTACCGCACGCCCCACACCGTCGAGTTAAAAGAGGGCGACGTGATAGCCCTAGAACCATTCGCCTCAACCGGCGCAGGAATGATACGCGAGGACAGGCGCACTGAAATATTCTCATTCGAGCGGCCCTCCCCCGTGCGCAACCAGACAGCACGCCAGATAATCGAGCACGTGGCCTCCGACAGGCAAAACCTGCCGTTCGCCGAGCGCTGGCTCTACAAGCGCTGGCCAGAGTTCTCCATAAAGCTAGCCCTCCGGGAGCTCCTCACAAGTAACGCGTTCCGCGGCTACCCGATCCTAAAGGAAGACCGTGGAACGCTCGTGTCGCAGCACGAGCACACCCTCATAGTCGAAAAAGACTCCTGCAAAGTGATAACCTAATGGAATACACAACCAACAAGTATTCCTTGCCCGTTCCAAGAAAAAGCATAACCAAAATATCTCACTACTCATCTCCAGCCCACCGCGGATTTCTGAGACAGGCAGTGGACTTTATCGTGCCACTAGGCACGTCGGTATATGCGGCAGCCGGGGGGATCGTTGTAGACATGAAGGAAAACTCAAGCGAGGGTGGAAAGACCAAGCACTATGATACCTTAGGCAACTTCATCGAGATAAAACACAATAACGAGGAGTACTCACTTTACGAGCACCTGGAGCCAGGCAGCTCTAAAGTCAGTATAGGCCAGCGCGTCAAAAGGGGCCAAAAGATAGGCAAGAGCGGCGCTACCGGCTGGATCGCCCACCTTGGACCGCACCTACACTTCGCTGTTGGCAAGTACGTAGACCTGCGGTCGTTAAAGGTTAAGTGGAACAAAAGAAGTGTTAAATAAGCTTACGATACCAGACTACACTGCGGACCCGTAGCGTAGGGCTTTTTCCGCTGGGTCTGCGGCGAACATCAGTTCGCCGAGATCACAGAGAAGCTCGCTTCTCTGATGATCGAGAAAAACCCCGGAAAAGCGCGAAATCGGGATAGCGCGGCTGGCTTCGGACCAGCAGGTCGCGGGTTCGAATCCCGTCGGGTCCGCTATGCAATCTGTGACGAGACCCGCCGTACTTTGGCTGCTGCCAAAATCCCGCCGGGTCCGCCCCTATTTAAAGGCGTGCACAAAGTTATACAGAGTGCCGTACGAAGGAATCCAGCGCTGGCTTACCCCAACCTTGCGGAAATGCCTGCCAAGGATCCTTTTAACGCGACCAACGAGCTCGTTCTGATAAATAGAACACAGTTGGAAACTGAGAACCCCATTTTTTACCACCAGTTTGTGAGCTTGCGGCAAAAACTTGCCGTAGAACTCCTTATCAGCCATACCCATCGCGGAAGGTATCATATCTAAAAGAACGACATCAAACTTACCATCTTTCTTTGAAATGTAATCCAACGCGTCATCAAAAACCAGTTTAACTCGCCGATTTGAGAAAGCAGCTTTCACGCCCGCAAAGGACATCGAGCAAGCTTTTACTAATTCCAAATCTCGCTCAACTACAATCACGTTAGAAACGCCTGCCTTTAGCAGGTCCTTGGTAACGCTACCATCTCCACCGAACAGTAATACGGAGGCTCCTTTTGGAACGTTCCTTGTTATTTCCTGGTTGTAAACGCGCTCATCCGATTCTGAAAACTGTAAATCATCATCAAGGAAAAGCATCTTACCGAATGTCTTGTTCCGCACCACACGAATGCGCTGGTATTCCGACTTCTTATCGAGCAGCATTTTGTATATCTTATACTCGTAGTAATAACCTTTGCTCATTTCGTGGACAATCAAGTCGGACTTCACGTCCTCTATTTTCTGTCTACGATCCAGCTCGCGGACGTTCAGCTCCTTAAGTTTTAGCCTTTTCTTGAGTCCATCAATGATGCGGTTTGGGTCACCAACGCAACTGTAGGCATCCACGCTCATGTGCTTGAATTCAGGGAAAGTGTGAACTATCACGTGAGACTGGCCCAAGACGGCAATGGCTGTTATGCCGTACGGTGAGAACTTGTGAATCTTCATCTTGACTGAAAAGCCGCTCTTCCTAGAAACTTCGGCAAGCACTTTAGCCAGTTTTTCGCCGTTATTTAGGAGCTCGAAGCTGCTTGACTTGAACTCGCCAAGCACGTGCCGCCCGCCAGCTGATTCTAAAACCATACGAGACCATAGATCATTCCTTATATTAAACCCAGGCAGGCAAATACAAGCATGCGGGGGTGGCGGAGGGCTTTTTCCGCTGCAAAAGTTTGCTAGCGCAAACTGACGGGAAAAACCCCGGAAAAGCGAACAAGCCCGACATCTGGAAAACGCGTCAGGTTCAGGGCCTGATCTCCTAGCGAGTACGCCGGTTCAAATCCGGTCCCCCGCACTCTTCGGATTTGAACGTTAGCGAGCCAGCAGGTTCGCCCTGAGTTCAAATCTTATTCGGCCCACCAATGTAATGATGGACAACCTTCTGCACTGCTTTGCGGGCTTCTATGTATAACTCGTAATATTTACCGACTCGACGTTTGCTCACCTTTAACGCAAAACCGGGTAAAAAGTCTTGAATTTCATGAACCCAGTTTTGTGCGCTTTCTTCACTGAATATTCTTAGAGGCGTTCCTCCATGGACTATCTTGATCACGCCGCCAGGCCGGACAATTCTAGACGCTTCTTTAAGCACCCCTTCTTCGTGCGCCGCGTTATGCACCCATACTTGGTCCACTCCACCCGAACTGAACCGCGTGGTACCATCACGCTTGACTCCATTAAATTTGACTCCGAGCGCGCCAGCGCGTTGTTGCAGCAGTTTAGCCTGCCTTAGCATTTGAGGCGCAGCATCCACGCCAAAGAACCTCACTTTTGGTAGTAGCCTGCGACCCATTAGGACGGATGCACCCGGGCCGCAACCTAGCTCTACCACTGTTTGACCTGGCCTTGGCGGTGTCCTAGCTATCAGGCGCTCCATAGCGCTCGTGTACTCGTTAAAAAGCCAGCCATAACGAAGCGTGTGAATTCCAGCAGACCTGTTCCAGAGTCCCGGGTGGGTAACGTCTTCTTTCCTTATCTTGCGCCAGTTAACCCGCGGCCGTAATCTTGCACGCTGAAGCACCTCAAAAGCCTTGCCAGATATCGGCTGGAATCCCCAGCGGTCAAACACCATCGCGATTTGCTTGCGGGTTACCCTTGGTCGCACTAGCGTATTTGGTTTTTCAGATTTATATCCTGGAGAGACGATACTTGCTTGCGGTCAGGTCTTCACTCTTCAGCATCAGCCGGCCTGCGTGCCGTGATCAGGATGCGCGAAAACACGTGCGCCCTACCGAGCCCGGGCGTGCGGACTCGTTCTGCAGCAGCCATGTTTATTCTAAATCCTGGCAAGTGGCTGGCAACAACCTTTTTTATCCATCGTGATTCGGTTCTAAAATCGCCGTCATTACCATAGTGTATGATCTTGACAACACCCCCGGGCTTTACCAGCGCTGCCGCCTTGTCGAGTACTCCCGGCTCGCGTGATGCATCTTGGACCCAAACCTGGTCAGCCTTCCTAGTCCTAACAGGCAACCCAGACTCGCTCCAATGCCGGATAAACTTGACATTCTCCTTTACTATACCGGCTCGCTCCCTGCGCTTGCGGGCCCCGGCGGTCATCAGCCTGCTCGTTTCAAAGCCCACGAAGCGCGTTCGAGGCACCAGTCGGCTTGCTGCAAGCAGCACCGCCCCGCCGCCAAAGCCTATCTCGGCCACTCGCTGGCCAGGGCGCGGCGGCTGGTGGGTGAGCAGCCAGTGCGCCTCGCGCACATAACCTCCAAAATTACGCCCATATATTGCAGGGACTCTTGGACTGAGCAGATCGCCTTCAGCAACATCGCCGCCAGCCGCGCTGTGGGCCCTCCTTATCAAGCCCTTGTGGGTCCTACCAAACCGAACCCTGTCTGCATGTTCTATTCGGGCAGCCATGGCTGGCGTCATTGGCCTAACACCAACTCTAATAAGCGCTTCCCTGACCGCCCGCGGCGTTATCCTTCTAGCCATTGTTGTATTACTAGCAACACTCTTATTTATTACAAACCAGTCAAGAGAACTGCATGCGCATTATCTTCCTCAATGACATTGGCGCGCCGCTCGAGGTGGCCAACCAAATCACCCTGAAGGACATTCCGCGCGAGCAGACGCTCACGCTCAACAGCGAGGAGGTGGCGCGCAAGCTGTTCGAGAGGGTCCGCGATACGCTGGTCGTCACCGACCCTGCCAAGGTCAGGGTTTTTTTGTTAACCCGCAATCCTGAGTTTGGCAAGCACGCGCTTATAGTTGCGCCAGCCCCTAACTGGCGACGCCTGAACTTGGACGAGGCTAAGGCAAAGGAGCCAGAACATTACCTCGAGGTTGCGCGCAAGGAAGCAGAACGGCTTCAGGCGGGCGAGATCGCGATCCTGGTGGATGAGGTAGCGTCGACGATGTTCGGGCAGAAGCGCCTCACCGAGTGCGGCGGGGAGTTCGAACGCCGCGGCGCCAAGGTGGTGCTGGCCGCGGGCATTCTAGTTTTCCCTGCAAGCGACTTTGACCCAGAGCCGGTCAGACGGAAGATATTGTGCGGCTTTGAGGCGAATGCCTGCATCAGGCTGAGCGACTTGGTAAACAGCAAGCCCTTAGAATATCCGCACCTAGTGCCGTACGCTAGTGGCAAGAAATAGGTCAACTATTTATGATCGGCGACTACAAATTCTTAGTCATTAAAATTGATTTGCCGAACCCGCGCTCGTCTTTCTCTTCAACTTTACCATACCCTAATTTTTGGTAGAATCCAAACGCAGTTATGCTAGATGACAGACCCACTTTACCATAACCGGCTTTGCGTACTAATTGTTCGGCTTTGTGCATAAGTTGACTGCCCATGCCACTTCCGTGCACATTTGGATCTACGAAAACAGCTTGAATGCTGTCTTTGTTTACCGTTGCCGTACCAATTACTTTACCTGATTCTATTGCCACTAAAATGATGCTATTCTTAGATCGTTCAACTATCTTGTCGGGGGCAAAATAAGAGATCATGAACTGAATTACATCTTTAGGGTAATCCTTGCTATTGACCTCGATCAAGCACCGCTTAATCAAGTCGAATACCTGACTGGCGTATTTGGCGTGAAACCTTACTATTCTCATCCAAACGCCAATCAAACGATACGATAAAAAGTAGTCAGCGCTTGCCCTTCTTCGCGGGCTTCTTCACCAGCTTGCGCGCAGCCGGCTTGGCCCTCCTTTTAGGGACGCGTACCTTGACTATGACTTCGGGCTCTTCTTCTTCGGGCTCCTCTTCCCCTTCGGTTTTCCCTCCAGCCTCGCCGCCTTCCTGTTCCACTTCAGCAGTAGCCTCTTCTTCCGCAGGCTGCTGCTCCTCTTCCTCGCCTGCTTCTTCAGGCTGTTGTTCTTCGGCGGCTTCTTCAGCAGGCTGCTCTTCTGTTTCCGCGGCTTCCTCTTCTGCTGGTTGCGCCTCGCCGGGTTTTTCCCTTAACGGAATTACTGGCGGGATTGGAAGCGGCGCTAAGGGGGTGCCGGTTGCTGGCTGCTGTTGCACTTGTGTTGTGGCTGTGCCGGGGACGTTCACCGCGGCGGTCTTGAACGGCTGCTCCTGTTTTGAGGCCATCGATATGAGCCCGCGGAGGCCTGCGGCTCCTTCAAACCCTAGCAGCAGGAAGACGTATGCCATCCCGAACACGAGAATGAAGTCGAGCGGTGCAGTTTTTGGAATGAAGGCGCTGGCGTTGACCGGCAGGCTTGAAAGCATCGGGCCAAGGAAACTGGATATGAGGAATGACACTACAACCGTAACTATTACTATCAATAATGCCGGGAGCAGCGGGGCCAGCAGCGCCGTGAGTATCCTTGTCCCACGCCGCCCGAAAAACAATGCCCCGGAAGCGAATGCCGACAGCGCGACGAACAGGTAGTAGAAGAGCGGGTCCGGGAACGCGGAAGCTATGGGTCCCAAGGATCCTATCACCGAACCGCTCGCGCTTATTGAAGTGAACGATGACTGGAGCACCCAGTAATAACCTTCAAGAAACATCAGCCCGATCGTGACTTCAGCGCCCGATATCTTTATGCTACCAGCGCCCGGAATTGACCTGAGCGCCGAGGAAAGCGAGCCCTGCAACTCTGAAGTCTTGCTATATAGGTAGACAGAGCTTATTCCGCCAAGTATGAGCGCGGCGATAAATCCTGCCAGAAAGGCGCTGCCGAAGCTGATGTACTTTCCCACGCTTAACTCACGCTGCCGTGGTTTTTAAACCATGCCATTATTTGATCAGCTTGAAGTCTATCACGACCTGGTGCTCGCGAGGCGAGTACGGCCGCACCACGCGCTTTTCCAGCACTGCGAACGCCCGATTATTTTTCTCGCAGGCATCCCTTACTCCCGAAAGCGCTTTTCTGTACGGGTCTGTTATTGGACCAAACGCGTAGTAGTGTATCATTGCACCCCTGCGTGCGACGGCGAGCGCGGCATCAAGGAACTCGCTTGCGCGCCATGGCAGTGGCATCACCACGCGGTCAACTTTTTCAGGCAGGAGCTCAACGGCATGCTGGCAGTCCCCGCTTATTGGGAAGACCCGGTCGCTCATGTTGTTCAGCAGCACGTTCCTGCGCATGTAATCGAAAGCGCGCGTGTTGAGCTCCATGGCATAAACTACCACCTTAGGCTGCGCCCTTGCAATCACCAAGGCGTATGGCCCGATGCCTGCAAAGAAGACCGCCACGCGCTCGCCTGCGCGCACCTGGCGCGCGATGCGCGACCGTTCATGCCCCAATCTGGGCGAGAAGTAGCACTTGTTTAGGTCTACCTCCATCCTCACGCCGGACTCGACGTAAACGGTTTTCGTGGTCTTCTTGCCGGCAATGACGCGGACGCGCCGCACGCGGAACTCACCCTCGTGCTTTCCGGCGCGCGCGCATACCGTGCGGACGTTGGGGTTGAGCTTCATTATGGCGTCAGCGATCAGGCCTTCATGTTTCTGGACCTCTGGCCGCACCTCGACAACGGCAATCGACCCGATCACGTCAAACGACCGCGTGACGTGTTCCAGCTCGCGGGGTTTCAGCTTTCCAGCCAAAATCTGCTTGAGGCCTCCGTATTGCATAACATTATAAACAGCACGCTGAATAAAAGCGCGTGGCAGAAGACTTTATTTACCAGTACTTTATACGCCCCATAGAAACAGGCGAAGGGTACAACATCGTCAACACGCT
>JACOVT010000052.1 GCA_016177165.1 Microcaldota archaeon | reverse complement strand
TCCAGCCGGGCGCGCAGGTCGCGCACCTCGTTGCGCAGCACGTTGACCTCGACGTCCAGCTCCGTAACCTTCTGGTTAAGGTCTTTCACGAGTTTTTCGATTTCGCCTATCTTCTCAAACCCAAGCACCATTCGATTCGCCTCTTTTTCTTTTCAGCAAGGGGGTTCTTTTACCTTTTGGGCATACGACCAGGCCCCATAAGTGATGTTTAACTTTTTCCCGCAGCTCGTGGTATGGTTGAACTGGGCGACCGAGATGCCCTCGAGGCAGACGCTTGACAGGTTATCATACACCCTCAACACCCCTTCCACGTCAAGTATGTAATGCCTGCGTTTTGAGTTGAGCAGCCCCGCTGACCTGTTGATGCGTTCCTCTATCTTGGAGCACGAGTCGCCCACGCAGCCGCTGCACGCCTCGAACGCTATCAGGTCGAGCACGCGCCCCTTGAGGGGGGTGTTCTGGTTGCTCGGGAGCTCGGCGTACTGGTTGAGTATTGCCAGCAACCCTTGGTTGTGGGTCTGGGACTGGGCTCGCAGCGCCTGCGCGCCGACGGCCGACTGGGCGATCGCAGAAGAGAGGAAGAATGCAACTGCCAGCACGCCCAGCGCTAGGAAGATCAGGTCGATCGCCGACTGGCCATTGTTGTGTTTCATTTGAGTTTCACCCTTGCGGTCAGCTCGCCAATGAACGTCGAGTTGTTGGCCGCGCGGACGAGGAAAGGCAGCGTTGAGGAGGCCGTGTAGTTGCCGGCATCTCCGCAGGACCATGACTTGTCCCTTTCGAGGTCTTTTGCCTCGATCCTTATCTTGAAGTCGCCAGAGCGCGGGCACCCCAGGTTATCGAGTTGGGACTCGTTCAGCACCCCCATGTGCGGCAAAAGTTGCAGCTCGGCCATTTCAAGCGAGCCGCGGTGGGCGCTCAGGAAGTCCCGCTGCGCAGAATACTGGGAGACCCCATATGTTATTGCGAGCAGCAGCGCTATGACGGCGACTGCGTAGGGCAGTATTGTGAACAGCTCGTCTGCAAACTCCATAAGCATCCCTGAAAGCCGCTAGGATATTGAGACTACTCCGTTCTTTTTGGAGACAATTATGCTGGATCGGTTCTGAACGGTCATGACAGAGGCTTTGGCGTGTATCGTGCGTTCTGCCGAGTACTTTCCATCAACCAGCACTTGCAGCGAGTAGTCGCTCCCCGAGGGGTTCTGTATTGCTATTGTTGATACCCCGCCGGGCAGGGTGACGTTTTGGGAGAAGTCGCCCGGGGATGCGGCTGCCGAGTCGAGCAGCCGCGCAATGTTCTCGGCACTCCTGTACGCCAAGTCCTTTCCCTGAAAGTCCTGCTGTATCGTGAAGTAGAATGCAAAGCTGGCAAACATTACTGCCGCGTAGAGGAGCAGGTTGGCCTTGGAGGCAAGCCAGAGCGCGTAGCCACGATCACTCTTCATATAGTCACGCCTTTCCTTTACCTGAATGCCGCCAGCATCGAGTCGTTCTCGCGCGAGGCCACGTTTGCCGGGTCGCCGTAATAGAGCTCGATGCGGTAGTCGCCCGCCGGGTAGGTGCGGTTCCAGACTATTGTCGCGCTCACGTTGAAGCTCTTGTTTTCGCCGAAGAAGTCCACCCTGATTACATTGGTGGTGTTGTTGAGCTCCAGCTTGGAGCCTTGGGGGACGCGCAGGCGCACTTTTGAAAAGCTGCCATAGTCGCCTATCGAGGCGAGCGAGTCTATGCCGTCCCGCAGCCTGATTATGTCGTCTGCGAACTGCTTCTGCGCCGACAGGTTATTGAACGTCGCGAGAGCGTAGAACGAGAGCGAGAGTGCAGCGGCGGCGATGAGGATGGAGATGAGCAGCCTTAACGGTACTCCCTCCATTCTTTCACCGCCCTTCCGGCCGGCTCAATAGTTCAGGGACTCGTTGATCTTGGTTATGGTTGTGTTGTTCAAAATCTGCGCTGCAGTCTTCACTCCGCCGCCAAGCGTGTTTGTCATGGTAACGGCTATGGCGATCACGAGCGCGGCAACAAGGATTATGATGACGTACTTGAGAGGCAAGCCCTCAACGCCCTTGTTGTTCATGCGCATGTAAAGCCATGCTGCTTTCGCCACTTGGTACAAGCCCATTACACCCATCCTCCTAACAGTGTTCTCGAAGCGAGGAGCACGCCAGTGAACACGACCAGGGCCGTGGGGATCACCCGCGACAGGTTGGTCTTGAACGCGACCTCGTCGGGCCCGTTATCCACCAGCGACACGTACCTCGTGAGTATTACGGCAAGCACTAGCATATAAATACCCACTATAAGCTGCAACGCTTCCGGGGTTATAGCGGACACGTTGCCGAAGAAGAAGCCGGTGAGTCCGGTGTCGCCGAAGTTTGAGAGCTGGGCCTGCGACTGTACTATCGACTTCTGTATCACGCCATGCAGCGTGACGATTATGCCGCACACCACGGGCGCGAAGAACATTACGGTAGCGCGGAGCATCGAGATGCTCCTGCCCACCATTTGCTGCAGCTCCTCTTCTGCCTTGCGCAGCTCGCCGAAGTGGGACACCATGACGAAAAGCACTTCCGAGGCGGTCTTGATCCCCTTGCGTATCGATGAGGCGAACAGGCGGAAGATCGACTTGACCGTCTTGGAGTGCACGTCCTTCAAGACTCCGAACTGCTCGTTGAACAGCGCCTCATCCAGAGTCGTGTTTCTCCTCTTGACAAGGTTGACGGCGTCCCGCATTATCTTGCCTATGCGCGATTCGGGCATCGAGTCGCTCACGTAGTTCATGGCGTCCTCCGGCGAGCGGGACTCGCTCATCCTGTTCGCGAGCTGGTACATGGCGTCCAGCACTTCTGAGTCCATCTGCTTTATGTCGTCCCTGACTTTCTTCCGGGCTTTGGCGCTGGCCCAGCAGTATATCGCAATGGCGCCGCCCACGCCCCACACGAGCGTGATCGTGTTGATCTGGTTGACCAGCAGTCCTGCCCAGCCAATGTCATCTATATGGATTAGGGGGTTCTCTGTCAGCATGAAGATGATTCCCGGGAACCCGACGAGGACTATGAACGCCGTGGCGAACATCCATCCCGGCACGGTTTTCTTGAAGAACTGCATCTCCCCCCTCTTTGGGAGACCGGGCAGTTCGGGGACGCGCGGCTGCGAGAAAGTCGGCGGCTTCTTGGAGATTATGCTGTTCGAGTAGAGGAATATGGCTATCAGCGTTGCCGCGAGTATGAGCGCTATCTCCCAGTGGCTAGAGGCGTACAAGCCGAAGAAAGCCATTATAGGCAGCATCGAAATGAACATGAGCGGCAGCACCGTGCCGAAGCTGAACAGGGTGAGCGAAGGGACGAAAAGCGACTGGATGAACCCCTTTGTGCGCGTGAGCATGCCTTCCAAAGCAGACCTGAGCGCCCGCTCAAGCGTTTCGAGCCTCCGCTCCTCCGACTTTTCCGACACACTCGAACGGATGAGGTAGAGGGACTTCTTGAACTCGGGCGAGTGCTTTCCCCACTTCTCGCCTATGGCTATGAGTTCCTCTTTCACGCTTTCGCTCTTGCCGCTCCACGCCCGCCACAACGCGTCGCGCAAGTCCTCGGCGGTCTCGCCTTCGCCGTACTCGACCGCGAACCGCACCGCCTCCTCTAGAGATGGGTTGTGCTTCAGTGGAATGATCAGGAACAGGAGCGTTATCGGGGCGTCGCTCATCGCCTGTATGATTCGCAGCTTGGCTTGCATTTTCGGATACTCGCTTGTAAGATGCAGGATGAGTATCGGCAATGCGACTGCGGACAACACCCACCAGACAGAAAAGAAGTTAAGGAAGAGCGACAGGGTCACGAGCGCCCAAAGCAAGACCGCAGTGACTAGGGTGGCGAAGCGCGAGAACACGATCACCTGCTTGGGAGTCACCTCCCACTTTAGCAGCTCGAGCGAGTCCCTGAACGACTCGCTTACGCGCGGCTCCTTTTTGCAGAGGAACTTGAAGTTGCCCAGCCGTTGCGCAAGCGAGACGAAGTCGAGTTTCACCCAATCACGCTTTTTGGGCCTGTGTGGAATATGAACCGAGCCACTTCTTCATGTGGGGCAACAGTGTCTTGAAGTCGACTTCGCCGTGCTCGCGCACGTGCCTTTCCACCTGCCTCAAGTATTCTATGTTAGAGTCTATGACGGGTTTCACGCCTAGGATCCAGTCGCCCACGCTTTTGGCGCGGTCAACGAATGCCTGCTTGAACTGGGCGCGGAACTCGATGTTCTCCAGCGCCTTTTCCACGCTTGTGCGCTTTATGCGGGCCACCTCCCTCAACGTTTGGGAGTCGGCCAGCTCTTTTGAAAGTTTCCACGAGTCCTTGCGGGCGTCAAACGTCACCAAGTCGGAAAAACCTCCCTCGTGCTGGGGGTCGATCTTCCAGTCTTTCCTGACCTCGGTCACCCCCGTCAGCCGCCGGGCCCGTTTTGTCTCATCTCCCTTGCGTATCGCCGCAGTTGAGATCACGATGTCGGTAGCCTTGAAAGAGGTCGAAGGGACTCCAAGGTCGTTGACTATGCGGTCCCACGTATCGTACGCGGAGGAGCCGTGTATGGTTCCCAGCACGACGTTGCCTGCGGCCCCTACGCGCATCGCCTCGAAGAGCACTTTTGCCTCCGGGCCACGGACCTCCCCAAGCACGAGGACGGACTCGCCCAAGCGCAGGGCGGTGCGCAGCGCCTCTTCTGCCGTCAATTCGTAGCCCTTTTCGGCAACGCCTCCGAGCACGGGCTGCGTCCTCAGGTGCTGTATCTTGTAGCCTGCGTCCATGAGCGGCGATACCGGCAGTTCGGGCGTGTCCTCGATAACTATCATGCGGAACGAGGGCGCGACTTCTGCCAGCAGCGCCGCGAGGAGCGAGGACTTTCCAGAGCCCCTTGGGCCGGTCACCAGCATTGAACGCTGGCCGTCCACAAGGAAAGACACGAGGCCTGCCGTCATTGAGTCCATCATGCCGGCGCGCACGAACTGGTTGAGCGTCCACGGCGTGCTCTTGTGCCTGCGGAACGCGAACCCGATCCCCTGGAAAGTAGCCGGCTCGCGCAGGCCTGCGATCCTGACTCCCAAATCTTCCAGCTCTGCGTGTAAGACCGGAGAGGACTCGTCGAACGGCCTCCCTGACAGCGCGCGGAAGCGCGCCGAAAGCTTCTCGAGCTCGAAGTTGCTCGGGACAATGTTGGTGACGCACTCCTCGTAATCGGCGTGGTAAACGTGAACGGGAGTGTTGCCAGGCGAGTCGACGTAGACGTCCTGCAGTTTTTCGTCGCTCAGCAGCACTTCGAAGATGCCATAGCCTGCGGAATATCGCGCAACGAGATCGCCGAGCCGCTCATTTTCGTCATCGTCGAGTTTTCCGGCGTGCTCTTCCAGCAACTTTTTTCCGAGCGTCTTGAAGTGTTCCCTTGCGCGCCGCGGGTCGACTATCCGCGACTCCTCCCTACTAATCGAATCAAGTATTCCCGAGAGAATCTTGTTCTCGTTCTCGTGTATATAGAACTCCGGCGCAAACACCAAGTAGGAGCGATCGGCGTGCCCGGGCCGCTCGTATATGCGCACGTCAGCGCCCTTCACCCTGTACTGTTCCAGCAGTTTCGCGTCCTTTGGCACCTCGAGCTCAACGTAAGACGAGATGAAACCGGGTATGAGTTTAGGCGGGAACAGCTCCACGTACGCGTTCGCGTTCTTGAGCGACGCCCTTACCAGGCGGGTCGACCCGAGCAGCGTCTTGACCAGCTCCGCGTCCTTGCGTGCCTTTTCCTCGCACTGGTGGCACAGGTTCGTGTGCTTTTTCAGCACCAGCAGTTCGGCAGCGTCATGGAACGCCCTTACCGGGTCGCCTTCCATCTCCTCGCGTATCTGGAGTATCGGGTCCCTTCTTTTGGGCCCGCACCTGCCACACGGAGGCAGGCCAATCCCGCCCACCAGCTGCTTTACAGCGGAAGCGACCTCCTTGATTATTTCAAGATGGTTGGCGTCGAAAACCTTGTTGAACTCGCCGCGGATACGCAGCTCGTCCGCCTCCTCTGTTTCGAGCATCCTGCAGATTTCGCGGAAGCACTCCGGGTTGTGCAGGTTGGCAGTTCCGCGCAGCGCGGCTCCAAAGTCGACGTTCAATACAGTCTTTCCGGCAACGCGCTCTGAAAAATGCTCGGCCACGGCAATACCCCGCTTTCTCGCCTTAAAAGCTTGACTAACTCAAACCAACCCACCCCGGTTGCAAAAAGCTTTTAAGCGAGTTTGTTTAGTAGAGGAACCATGCGAAAGCAAGCTTCCATACCCGACAACCTTGGGACAGCACTGGGCGCGTTCCTCCACCCATACAACACTTTCAAGAAGCTCCACGCCACGGCCCTCTCGAACAGCGAATTCGTAGTGCTGGCATTGGGAATAATAATCGGACAGGTTGGCAGCCTTGTGCTAAACGTGTTCCTGTACGGGCCGGATTACGCGTCAACCTATTTCGTGCTGGCATTGCTCATCGGCCCTTGGCTGGCGTGGCTATTAGCCTACGCTTTCACCTGGTTCGCTGTCAACCTGTTCGAGCCACGGGACAAGAGGCAGTTCAGGGGCATACTAGTCCTCTACAGCTACGCCTATTTCCCCACCTCGCTGCTGTCGGCCGTATTTGCGGTAGTTGGCGCCTGGCTATTGATGCTGTCCAAGAGCCCGTCTGTCTACTTGTGGTTTATCATCGCAGGCCTTGTAATCCAGCTGATCTATTATTTTGCATGGACCGGCGCCGCAGTGTCGGTTGCCAAGAAAAACTCGTGGCAGCGCGGCGTGGGAATTTCTATCGGGACCACCCTGCTGCTTACCGCCATAATTGTAACGATACTTCTCATATTCATAGTGCCGACATATGTCATGCGCTAGCTCGCCGGCATGCACGCAAAAGAAAGTGGTGTACTCAAACCACGCAGCAAAAGCATTAAAGCACCCTGCAAACGTAAAGTTTGTGGGAGACAAGATGAAGGCCGACCTGCATTCGCACACCCACTACTCCAAGGATTCGATAACCCGGCCGCGCACATGGGCTCGTGCCGCGCGCCGCGCCGGCATGGGCGCGATTGCGCTCACGGACCACGAGACGACGCGCGGCTGGAAACCGGCAAAGGAAGAGTGCAAGCGGCAAGGCGTGCTGTTTATTCCCGGGATCGAGCTCCGCGTCCGCGAGGACGACCGGGACGTCATGGAAGTTTTGGGGTTGTTCCTGACAGAAGAGCCGCGCAGGCGCGGCGTGGAATCGCTAGACGAGGTGAGGGAACAGGATGGTCTCGTCGTCGTCCCGCATCCCTTTGACAGGCGCTGGAACCGCCTGAAGGACCAGCCGCTCGGCAGGTTTGAAAAGCTGATCGACGGGGTCGAGGGGTTCAACGCGCGCGTATTCAAAAAGGAGTACGACAAGCAGGCGGTCAGCTGGGCCCTCAAGAATAACAAGTTTCAGACAGGCAGCGGCGACGCCCATATCCCGCGAGAGGTTGGAATGGGCTACACGCTGGCGCCTTGCGGCAACGACTTGGAAGAGCTGCGCCGCGCCCTGAAGAAACGCGCCACCAGGGGCGAGGGGCGAAAGTCAAACATACTCCTCTACCTGCCGGCAATACTCGCCAACCGCGGCGTCTGGCCATGGTTCCTAGACTTGTAGCAGTGATGGTAGTATGGTGATGCTCGTTACAGGTGGAACCGGATTCCTTGGGAACCGCCTCGTGAAACGCCTTATTGAGCGCGGCGAAAATGTGCGGGTGGCGACAAGAAAAGGCATTGCGATCAACGGCGCCGAAGTGTTGCGCGGCGACCTTTCGGACCCTTCTTTTGTCAACCGGGCGGTCCGCGGAGCGGATGGCGTCTTCCACCTAGCCACCAACAGCGACCACTTCGCTTCAAGACACGATCACAACGGCGCGGGCGAGACCGCGTGGGCGCGCAACGTGCTTGCTGCCGCGGAGAAAGAAGGCGCAAAGGCGGTGCATATGTCGTCTGCCGCGGTTAAGGCAAGGAACAAGACCAATTACTCCCTGGCAAAGGAGGAAGCGGAAAAGGTCGCGGTCGAGTTCGGTAAGAGTTTTGCTGTCCCAATCATTCGGGCATCGCTCATCTATGACCAGAACGTGCTGCGCAAGCTGGCGCGCGCAAGCTGGCTTCCTTTTCCCTACAAAAGGCAGAGGATCCATCTAGCCTACCGCGAGACAGTGGTGGACGCGCTGCTGGGCGCAATGCGCAATGGAAAGTCGAAGGTTTACGAGGTTGGAGACAGGGCGCCGGTTCTCCTGACTGATTTTTACAGGGCGCTTGCTCATCCCCGCCCGATGCTTTGGATCCCCCCACAAGCGGTCTGGTTAGGGATTGCTGCTGCTTATCCGGTGGGTTGGGCTGCCCGGTTGGCTGGCGTGCGGCCGCCAATAACTCCGTCATTCATTCGTTACGCTTTCGAGCACCGCGATCTGGACACGCGCCTCGCGGAGAAAGAGCTGGGGTACGAGCCAGTGGACACGCTGGATATGGTTCATGCGTTCAAGCAAGGCAGGCTATCGTAACACGCGGTGAGACTGCCACAGCCTTTCTGCAAGCGCGTACGCACTTATCACTCCAATAACAAGGAAGAGGGGCTGGAACACGCTCGCGGACTCGACTGTCGCAACCGCAAGCCCCGCCGCAATCACCACAAGGCGTACAGCTCGCCAGCTCAGCGCCTCGCCAACCCTGGTTTTCGTGGCTGCCTCAAGGCAGGCTGCCGTGTAGCTGGCGAGCAGCGTTACACCTAGAACGATCATGCCCAGCCAAGGGTTGACCGTGCCGGCCAGAATGAACGAGGATAGTATAATGATGTCCGAAGCGCGGTCCGCGACGCGGTCGAGCAGCGCGCCAAATCTAGAGGAACTCCCCTTGGCTTTGGCGACGCTGCCATCCAGCATGTCAAGGAACCCCGACAGCAGGACGAGCAGCGCCGCAGGCAGGAAGTTATTCCCGAACACCTGAATGCCCGCGGCAAGCATTGAGATTACCGAGAATATGGTCAGCAGGTTTGGCGGAATCGGCGTGCGCTTTGCGAGCGGCGCGAGCCAGCCTTCGAGCCGGTTTTTTGTTTTTATCCTCATCGACTCACTTTCCCACGGAAAGGCTGAACCAGCTCTTGACCCACTCGCTTCCGTAAAAGCCCGCGAGCGCGATGAAAAGGTATTTCAACAGCTTCCCGGCGAGCGTGTACATAAAGAAGTGCTTTGCCGGGTAGCCTGTAGCCCCGCAAAATATTCCTATAAAGTCAAACGGTAGGGGTGTTGCGGCGAACGCGAAAATGATGGCCCCCGGGTGGTACTTCTGGAAAGCCCGCTCGATGCGGTTCAGCCATTTTGCCCTTTTCTTGTTCTTGAGCGTGGCCAGCTTCTGCCCACCAAGGCCTATCAGGTAGCCAGTCAGCTCTCCGATCGCGGCCCCCAGCCCGCCCAATACTCCAACGCCGATCGGGTTGAGCTGGCTTCCGAGCAGGAAGACCACGATAAATCCCGGGAGGGGAAGGAAGAGCGAGACCGAAGAGATCATGCCCGCTAGGAACGCGCCCAAGTAGCCCAAGCTGAGAAGCAGCTCCTCCACCATATAGCAGTAAAAGAATGGAAACGCTTAAAAAGCCGATTATCAGTAACATATTATTCTCCCTGTCGATCCTCTTGGTGCAAGCCAGGATTGGATCGACAGGTATCATTCTAATAGATTATATGACTAGCGAAGATGCTGTAGTTCTGATAGATGGGGGCTACTTCTCAAAAGTTTTATCAGATTTCTCGGTTGATACAGAAAACTTTGATCTTGTAAAGTTTAGCGACGCCTTGTGTGAAGGGCACAAACGCCTAAGAGCGTACTATTATGATGCCTTGCCTTGGATAAGTGACAAATTTCCATCTAGTAAAGACAGCGATCGGAGGTCAAGCAAACAAAGGATGCTAGATGCTGTAACGTACCTAAAAAGATTTGAAGTAAGGCAAGGTAAAGTTCAGAGGACAACTGTGAACTGTAAAAAATGCGGCGAGAATGATTACAAATTTAACCAGAAACTTGTAGACGTATTACTATCGGTTGATTTAGTGAGATTGGCGTGGAGCAAGCAAGCCAGGTATATAGTAATAGTATCTGGTGATAGTGACTTTGTTCCGGCAGTAAGAGCAGCTAAAGAAGCTGGCGCAGTTACTAAGGTTGTTTACGCCAAAACAGAGCACGCGGCCATACACGACGACCTTCGAAAAGTATGTGATGAACGCCAGCAAATTGATAAACCCTTCCTGGATTCTTTTAAAAGGTAGACATGGTGTGTTAAGGGGAGTGGTTACCTTCACTAAAAAACACAAGGCTAGTTCTCGCAAGACCGTGAAAAAGCGCGCTGCTAAGGGAGCCGTGCCTGCAAAGCACGACTGGCTTGTCACGAGCGCGCTTTTGTACGTCAACGACGTGCCCCACCTTGGACATTACATAAGCGCCATACTGCCGGCCGATGCATTCGTGCGGTTCCTCCGCCTGCGCGGGGAAAAAGCAACCTACATCGCAGGCACCGACGACCACGGCACCCCGACAGAGGTAGCCGCAATCAAGCGGGGCATAACTCCCAAGCAGCTGGTCGATGACAACTTCACTGCCGGGAAAAAGATATTCGAGCAGTTCGGGTGCCAGTCCGACGTCTACTCCCAGACGAGTACGCCCCAACACCACGAGGAAACCCGCCAGTTCTACGAAAAAATCCGCAAAAAGGGATACACGTACGAGAAGGAGATAGAACAGCTCTACTGCCACTCATGCAAGCGCTTTCTCCCGGACCGGTACGTCGAAGGAGCCTGCCCGCTTTGCGGCGCCGACGGCGCGAGGGGAGACCAGTGCGACAAGTGCGGGCGCGTGCTCGATTCTACTCAGTTACGCAACCCCTACTGCGTAATCTGCCGTTCATCTCCAGCAAAGCGCAAGACAACCCACATATTCTTCTCACTGTCCAGACTCACCGAACGCCTGCAGCAGCTGGTCGACTCCAGCACCCAATGGAACCAACTTCCACGCAACTTTGCAAAGGCATGGATACGCGACGGGCTGGAAGACCGCTGCATAACGCGCGACATAAAATGGGGAGTCCCGGTTCCGGAGAGGCCGGACAAGGTGTTCTACGTCTGGTTCGACGCGCCGATAGGATACATCACATTCAGCAGGCAGATAGGCAAAGAAAAACTCTGGCACTCCAAGCGGACGCGCCTCATCCACTTCATCGGCGAGGACAACATAGCTTTTCACACGATATTCTTCCCCGGAATGCTGCTGGCCGCCGGAGGGTACGTCACGCCTTACAACGTGGTCGCCTGCAGGTTCCTGCAGTACGAAGGGAAAAAGTTCAGCAAGTCCAGGAGAGTGGGCATCTTCTGCCCCGACGCTCTTTCCCTCTTTCCGGCCGACTACTGGCGGTATTACCTCTACAGCATCCACACAGATCAATCCCACCCCGAATTCGAGTGGCGCGGCTTCCAGCAGCGCGTGAACGCAGACCTCAATGACACCATAGGCAACTTTGTCCACCGGACGCTCACGCTGGCCCAAAAGTTTCCCGGAAAGCCAAAACCAAACAGCGACGACCGCAAACTTTTGGAGAACGCAGCAAAGCTTGGCGACAAGGCAGCAAAGCTGTTTTTAGAGTTTGACATAAAGGGCGCCCTACAACAAGCCGTCGCTGTAGCGCGCCTTGGAAACCAGTACCTGAACTCCCAAGAACCGTGGAAAAACCCGTCCCGCGCCCCAACAGTCGTGTTTACTTGTCTTCACGTGATAAAGGCGCTGAGCGTCTACCTAGAACCCTTCATTCCATCAACATGCACGAGAATGCGCGGGTTCCTCGGCCTGCCGGACAAGATACTGTGGAAGGACGCATCCAAACCACAGTCATCTTTCAGGCTGCAGAAAAAGTTCGAGCCCCTCTTCAGAAAGATCGAGGAAAAAGAGGTTAACGAGTACAAGCAGCGCTTCGCAGGGACCGCACAGCAGCCGGACCGCGAGTTCTCGCTGGTGGTACCGCAAAAACTGGCAAAAGAGGCTCCCTCGGTTTTTGTACAGTTCTCCGGCCTCGCAGTCAAGCGGTCGGATGCCGAGCTGGACCGGCTGAAACACGCCGCTGCGCAAGAGGCGCTGCGCAAGCCACTCCCGCACGCGGCAGCGTATGACAAGCTCTCGCTCAAGTACGACCGCACCGGGCTGGCGGCATCACCAGCCAACCTGCGCCGCTTGGTTGAAAAGAACGCCCGCCTACCCGAGATAAACACGCTCGTAGACGCGTACAACGTAGCCTCGCTCGAAACCGGAGTAGTCATGGGCGCGTACGACAAGCAGCGCCTGCGCGGCAACAAGCTGACATTGAAGCTGGCCGACGGCAGCGAAAAGTTCCAAGGCGTCACTGGAGCCGTCGAGAAAGTCGAGAAGGGCGAAGCCGTCTACGTGGACGAGGAAAACAACGTCATAACAAACCTGCTGTCAAAGCAGTCCTTCCTGTCGCGCGTCACGACCGAGACGCAGAACGCCTGCATGATAGTCCAAGGCCATTTTAGAATGGCAAGGGACGAGCTGCTGGAGATCACCGAGAAGACCTCCAAGTTGGTGCAGCGCTTCTGCGGTGGAAAATACAAGATAAGCCAGCCCCGGCTCATCTGACTTAACCTGAAAGAAAAGTGGCAAAGCTTTTCGCAACCCTTGCTGGTTAATTGCGGTTAACGCGCTTCAAGGCAGCTTGTAGCCGAACTTCTCGACCTGCTCGCGGCGCTCCTGCTTCTCCTTCTCGTCCTCGACCCTTGTGACAGACATTCCATCCACCACCCCCATAACCGCCGAGCCGATGTCGGTGTCGGCAACGATCACCTGCATTGGAATGTTGCTGCTGGACGCGAACACCGTCGCAACAGTCGGCAGGTTCCTTACGTACGGGAGAACGTGCATGGTGAACGCCCCCTTTACGTAGACCACGAAAACGTGGCCTGCGCCTATCTCCTTGCACAGGTCCGCAGCCAACTCCCCAAGCTGGCGGTCATTGAAGTTGACTCGCGTGAGCTTGGGCTGGTGCTCGTTCATCGCCACGCCGCACTTCACTCCCGGAGAGCTCATTATGACGCTCATGAATATGTCATCCACGGTCTTGATGCTGAAGTTGGCCTGCCCGATGATGACTTCAAACTTTCCCGGATTCGGGACGTTTACCACTCGGCGCCTTATCTGCTCTTCCGGCATGAGAAAATAATGTACGAGTCGTTACTTAAGCTTTGCCCTTCGGTTTCTTGACCTAGGACAACAGCATTAGGCCGTGTCTTCTTAACCTTTTGCCTTTGGCCTCTTTCTAAACGTGAGCATTGATTTTGGTATGCTGACATCAATTACCCGTGTCATACCGTATTTACTGGGATAGACCATGCGTAGGGTGGTTTTGACGCGCGGGTCCAGCTCGATGTACACCCTGCCAGCGGTCACTGTTGGGTTTTCGGACAGCGCGCCCTTTAGCTCCTCTATTATTCTTTGCCAGCCCTTTGGGCCTACAAAAGTTGCCACTAGCTGCGGAGCTGTAAAGCTGACCCTTTCACGCCCGATGCCAAACACCAGCCTTGTAGTCCCGAAAGCGCCTGCCTGCCTGCCCCGATTGTCTGGCGATTGAAATGAGGTTTCTTGGCGCAGGAATCTCACTGCAGCGCGTCTTCTTATGATAGTGATGCAATCACCAGCAGCCTCATTACCCCGTCAACAATCCCTTCCCTTTCGGGCTTCTCGGGCACGATCTAGTTATAAAAGCACGCGTTATAAACAGTGCCGCTGCGGTTGGCCGGTGGGTTCTATTCACTTCGCCTTCACTTTGCCTTTAATTTTATCAGCGCGGTCCTTTACGCCGTCGCCTTAAACGTTCAACAAGCCCGCCAAGCAAGCTAGTTTGCTCGGGCTTAGCTGCGGACGGACCAGCACGGATGGATTTGATAGCCTCGCGACGGTTTCTAATTCTACTCAGTCGTTCGCTTAATGGAAGCACAATCCTCCCGCCGCCCGGAAAATCTTTCCAAGCAACTGTTTGCCCATCTTCCATACGTCTTATCCTGAGGGGAGTTGAACCAAACTGACCCTTGCCCAACGGAATTATTAATTGTGGTTCTCGGGGTTTGTCTACTATTGCTACTGCCCTTCCGCCGCGTCTTTCTATGCGTATATCAGCACGCCCACGTACACCGAGCCTCCGCAATAATTGTTCTATAGTTTCATCTTTCCGTTCAGCCATACAATCACATCATTTACCCCTGAGTTTAATTAAAGCGATCGCCTGCGCTGCTGATTGTTCCTCGACGTCTTTCACGACAGTGGCGCGATGCTCCAATTCCTTCGCGGCGGCCTCGATGATCTCTTCGGGCTTTACGCCGCAATCTGCGTGCAAGCGCGCGTAATCGATCGCCGCAAGGACGATCTCGACGAACGGCCGTCTCGCCTCCACGGGTATGAAGCCGCGCTTGAAAATGTAGGGCTCCCCGACCGCTTGCGGGACGATGATTGTCTTGAGTTCCTTTCCCTCGTCAACGTAAAACCTGCGCCCTGCTATCATGTCGACGAATGCTTTCAGTTCTGCCTCGCTGAAGGCCCGCCGCCCCGCTATGAAAACAGGCTCCTGCCTTCCCTCTGGCTGGGCGCGCCTTTCGGGCTGCACGCGCTTTTAAGAGCGCGGCGCCTTAAATATGTTGTGAAAGAAACCCACAAGCACCACAAGGTGTCGTTCGAGCTGGACAAGATCTGCCTGCAAGAATTCGGCTACGCGCCTTCCGAGCTGAATGACCTCTACGACATAATGGAAGACTGCGCAGGCCTTATCCACTACTACACTGAAACAGCTGGTTCGCTTTCCGAGGAAAGCAGAAACCGCCTGTTCGACCTGGCGACAGAAAAAGACCTGATAATACTCGGTCTGGACGAGCTCTACCTCAAATCCGCGCGCTTTACCGCGCTGGCAAAGAAAAAGCACTACCTATCCCACGCGCCGCAGGCAGACCAGCTCGAGCTAAAGGAGTTCCGCAAACATGTTGACGAAATGTACGGGCGCGTCGGCCGGCTGTTGAAAGGCATCCGCTCGTACGTCGAGTTCATCAAGAACCACAAGGCAAGCGTTTACGCTTGAGAATGAGGAC
>JACOVT010000049.1 GCA_016177165.1 Microcaldota archaeon | reverse complement strand
GACTTCGACCACCACGACAACATTTACGGCGCCTAAAGTACTTCCTTAATTTTCTCAAGCAGCAGTGGGAACTTAGTGTAGCCGGCAGCTGCGTTGAAGTGGCCTGCGTTGTGGACTATGATCAACTCGGCATTAAGGTTGCCGGCGATCTCTTCTCCCATCGAGATTGGTACGTCTTCCGCATCATTGTCCGACTGGTAGAACTCAAAGTGTCGGGCCATTGAGCGTATCTTTTCCCAGTCAAATGGCTTCTCAAAAAATGTATCAATTATGTCGGCGTAGCCGCCGTTCCAGATGTCCCTAATGAAGCCGCCAACAAGGAAAACGGCCTTTATGGGCTTGTCCAGCAGCTCGAGCTTGCGCAGCACGAGTGCGCAGCCCATGCTGTGGGCCACAATCACCGTGTCCTCATCGATGTATTTGTCATACTTGGCCAGCTCTGCGAGCCAGATGTCCATTTTCTGGCCCTCAGGGGTGGGCAGCCTTGGTACGAGAACCTTATGTCCAAGCTTCTCCAGCTCTGCTTTTAGCCAAGGGAACCAGTTCTCTTCCGGGTGTCCATAGCTGCCATGGATGATAAGCACGTTTGCCATCTAAACTCCTCCAAACGAAAGCGCAATGAGTGCAGCACCTACAACCATTATTGCCGCAGCTGGTAGGCGTTCCTTTGCTTCTTTCTCGTGTAGAGCGACCTTTCCCAACATTACACCAAACAATGCGCTCAGCTTCTTTAAAGCCGCCACGAAGGGAACGAGAGTCATAGTTATTGCCACCATTTCTGCGATCAGCATCAATGCGCTGAACAACCCCAATGGAACCAGGTTGTTAAGGCTGCTGCGGTTGATACGCCCGCGAAGCTTGCGGGCAAGCAGCGGCGCGAGAGCTATAGCAAGCAGAGCGTTAATCGCTATAGAGTAGAACACTGGCGAGGAAGCCGTCACTGCTATCTTGTCTATAGGTGCCACAAGACCCCAAGCAAGTGCTGCGCCCATCATCATTCTGGCGCCTTTGTCTTTGGAGAGGCTTATGAGCGGCGCGAGCAACCCGCTACCAGCTCTTAGGTTCAACACGTATGAACCAGCGACAATTAGGAGAACGCCGACCAGACCCATCAAGCTTGGTAACTCACCTATAACAAATGGTGAGAATGCGAGCGCAAACACGGCTGTGAAAGTGGCTAGAGGCGAAATCAGCGAGAGGTCTGAATGTTTCAATGCGCTCGCCATCAGCAACGTGGCAATCATGTTGAGTGCAAGGCTTGCCGCAATTGCCGGCCAAAACGCCTGCTGGACGCTTGATAAAGGTAAGACGAGCAGCAATGGCAGCAGGAAGATTGTAGCTAAAAATCTCCAAGCCCACGCTACAACTCGCGGATCGAGCCTGCGGGTGCTTTTCTTGATAAACAGGTCGCGCAGCGACTCTGAACCTGCAGCCGCTAAGGCAAGCAAGAGCCAAATCATTTTGATCTTGCCTTAGCTGGAAAAGTCTGTCGCAGCCAGTCGCGTATCGTGCTTACCAGCTCGCCCTCAAAGCCGATGTAGCTGTGCGCTGACCCTTCAATCACGCGGGTGGAAACGCTTGCGGCCGAGCTGGCTTTCTGCTTGAAGATGCGTGCAGCATCGTGGAGAGTTGCCTGTTTAGCTATTGATGGCCGGATGAACTCGTCAGCCCCGCCAAACACTACTAGTAACGGTTCTCTTATCTTGGAAAGCGATGACCAGTTGGGCGAGTCTGGCTTGTGGTAAGGGAACAGGTTGCCAACGCCATCCTCTATAAGGTAGCCATAGCCGGCCATTGCACCCATGGGGCAGACAACCGCGATGTGCGGCGGCAGCATTTCCTTTCCTCGACCTTCAGCCACTAACTTCTTGATCAGGCTGGTAGCTTCTGCGAACCGCTCCTTGCCAAGCGTGTTGTTCAGGTAGCCGGCATCGTTGCAAGGGGATAAGTGTATCTGACCGATAACGCGCGGGTCTTTCTTGGCGTGCTGATAGTACACCAGCTTGTGGGTAAGGCTGTGCCCCTGCAAGATTACGCGTTTAGCGCCTTGCTTTTCCAGGAAGTCAATCCAGGCACCGATATCGAGAACGCAGTCTTCGAAGCGCTCGAACGCGCCACCTATTGTTTCCCAGGCAACTTTGCCGTTTTTCTCGTGCTTGCGCAAATCAGTGTAAACATCGTGCCCGCGGTTATTGGTTGTCAGGAACGAGATTCCCATCTTAGCAAGCATTTCCGCTTCCATCCAGAGAAACTCGTGGGTGTAGAAGTCCCCCGCAGTGCCGTGCACGTGCAGCACAGCAGTGTCGCTGCCAGAATCTGCAAGGAAACCGTGCAGCTCGATACCGTCGGATGTTACTGTTTTCACCAATTGTCCGTCAAGCTTTGCCATGGTATTCCTCCTTGATAGCAACTATCTCTGCGTAAGACGTGGGTTCCATCTCGCCTTCGAGCTTGCGAAGGCCGAACCTCGAGATGGTAAACCCTGCAGCCTTAATATCTGATTCTATGTTTGCCGCGCTGGCCGGGTAGCTCACTATCCGCTTGGCATACTCGCGAGCCTTCAAAGCAATGTTCTCAGGTGACGTTGGGAATGCGCTCAAAGCACCGGAAGCATCGAGGGCCCGCCCAGTAAACTCGTTGACCTGTTCACCTGTCGAAACGGTTTTTCCTTCAGAACCGTTGGCTATGCGCACTGTTGTGATCAGCGTGCCGCCCGGAGCTAACAGCTGGCGCCACTTTTCTATCACCTGTTTCTTACTTGTTGAGTCAAATCGGGTTAGGAAGGCGTCCGTAACTATGACGTCGTAATTCCCGGCATGGGCCAGCAGGTCTCCCTGAACCACTTGGATGTTCCTTTTCTGGTTCCAGGCGCACCACTGGCATAACTCGAGCGGCGTCTTGCACAGGTCCAGCACTGTGATGTCAACGCGCTTGCTGGTGAATTCCTCCAGTACATAGTAGAGCATCGAGTAGTCGGCAACGCCGCAGACGAGCACCCGTGGTGAAGGATAACTGTGGGCTGCGTGCTCCAACTCCTTGCGGTAGAAGGAATCATGCCAAGTTGGGGCTGAAACAACGTCCAGCAGGCGGAGATACTGCCAGGCCCCGTGGTACCAAGAACAGTTTTCAGAATCCACCTGGCTGCCGTGGCAGCGCTCTTGGGACAGCGATTCCATTAATGGAGCGGTCCTTTCTATCAGCGAGTTGAGGGCATGGCTCATTGCAATTATTTATCAGGCACCATATAAGTTTCCTAACTTTTCTACAAAAAACAGCGTGTTTTGCTGTAAAAATACTCATAAAAGCGGTATCTTTTTATACTTTTACGATAAAGAACTGTAAATATGATAGATAAGGTTTCTATCAAAGTCTTGGAAAAACTGAGCGAGGACAGTCGTACGCCGGTTTCGGCAATAGCCAAGGAGATCGGCTGCGCCCCTGCTACCGCCGCAAGGCGCATCCGCTGGCTCGAGGAACAATTAGGAATGTCCTACACGCTCGAGATCAATGAATACGCGTTGGGAGTGGTCCGCAACCTCGTCCGCGTCAAGTTCAAGAAGCAACCAGACGTCACAAAGTTGCGCAACCTGCTGCTAAAACACAACACACCCCAGTTTGCCGCGCTCACCAAGGGCGACTTCGACCTAGTCATTTATGGCATTGCCGAATCGCCTTCCCACTTCAATCGGTGGGCCCACTGGTTTAGATACGAGCTCGAAGACCACATAGAGGAGTGGAAGACCAACACCATATGCGAAGTGGGCGTCGGCTTCTTTCCCTACCGCAACGACTTCCTCAAAGGAATACCGCTCGACGAGGCCAAAAGGAAAATCCTGCTGATGCTCAACGAGAACTCGCGCATCTCGCTGAAGGAGATCGCCGAGCGCGCAGGAATCCCGGTCTCGACAGCCCAGTACTACCTCAACCAGCTGATGTCTCGGGAGCACCCGGGAGTTTCCGTGCCAGTAGAGAAATACCACAAGCACCAGCTCACGGCGCGGCAGTTCATACAGCGACCCACGATAGCTTTGCGTTCCATCCCGTTAAAGCCCACGGTCATCCAACTCGTGAGCTACCTCGTAAAGGAGAACTTCATGAAAGCAGTCGTCGAGTCGCGCAAAGCACTGACAGTCGAGGAAGAGTTGGAGCCCATGAACAACATCGTCTACTCGGTCAACTGCCTGGGCGACATGGATGACATTTACATAGCCTGTTTCAGCGGCATCGGCGAGATCAACAAGTTCCAAGAGCGCGTCCGCAAGGGGTGGGGAGGCCTGCTGCGCGGCGAGGAAAGCGCCCTAGTGCTTCAGCCAATACTGGGAAGCATCGGCTACCGCAAGCTAGACTTGGAAAAGGCATACGCGCCAGAGTCGCGCTGCAACGTCTTCCAATACCTGGAGGAAGAAGCAGCCCGAAAAAAGCCGACAAGATAGGTTTTTGCCAGCGCAAAAACCTTTAAATACCTCATTTTGAAGAAATAATGCAATAAGAGGGATTGTTTTGCAAGTAATCAAGGCGCCTAGCAAGAACCTGCTCATTTCAGAGATAAGAGACGTCGAGCCGCACCACCAAGAAGTCTACCTCAATCTTCGCCCCACTGATGAGATAATCGACGCGCTGGTCGCCAAATGCCCCGGAGTGAGGCGCATTCAGTGCCCACCCAGTCTTTACAAGCAGACCAGCAAGAAACTGTTCAAAAGGTTGGGCGACTCGGGAATCATTTTCCAGCCGGGCGAATTCCCTGTCGGCAGGCCGAAAAAGTACGAAAGCGGAACCGTAGCGCAGATAGTCAACATGCGCAAGACAGGCAAGCCAGCCAAGGCGATCGCGAAAGAACTGAGCATCCCGCTCAGAACGGTCTATTTCTACCTGCGCAGGGAAAAGTAGCGCGCTGTGCAAGCCGCACGGCGAAACGCTCCAGCGAAAAGGAAAGAAAGCAAAAAGTCTTTTCTCGTTACCCCGCAACCCACGGCTTTCACCGGCCGCGTTGGGGGCGTAACAGATTTAAGCCCCGCGCCCGTTTAGGGGGCGTGAACATGCCGCCAAAGCAGTGGATTCTCTCGTGGGTTGTCTTCTTCATGATCATCGGCGCAGCTTGGCTTTATCCAGACCTCACCCTTTTGGAACGAGTGCTGGCGACGATAATCGCGGCGTTCATCCCGCTCATCTTTTAAATCGAGTAAACCAAACCAAAACTACACGCCCAAGTCAGGCGCAACAACCAGTTGCGCAACCTTGGGCCATTGGGAAGCCCAAGTAGCTCAGAGCTTTTTCCGTTGGGAAAGCCGACAAGTCGGCTAGCGAGAAAAACCTCGGAAAAGCGAGGAACGGTAGAGCGCTCGGCTGTTAACCGAGAAGTCGCAGGTTCAATTCCTGCCTTGGGCGCCTGCCTGTGAAGGCAACTTTTGTTTGCAGTTATTTAGGGCACAGGTTATCTGTTAGGCCGATGCTAACCTTGCAGCTTTTTTCCCCACAGCAAGCATACAGGCTAGCGTTAAAGTTACGAGTTATTGTTAGATAGCTAACAGTATCGTCAAACCTACAGCCAGAAGCAAACTGCGAACCACATTCTAGGGATATGCGCTTGTCCGGAATTTTAAAGAAAAATATTGTCAAATAACGTCCTCCATCAGTAAACTCAATCTTTTCATCTGATACGACTATTTCATGCTGATGATGGTTAGCCCGTCGCGCAAGCGCTTCGCTGACGTTCTCTAGTGTTGGGAAGGGCGGTCCTGGACTCTCGTATATCGGGCATGGTTCGTCTCCGCAAAGCGATTTCGGTTGGAAGATTGGGTCAGCGTGCCATAATGAAACATGAATTTCTGTTATCACCCACTCACCATTCATTCTCCTAAGAGTAGCGATACCACTAAGTATCATCGCGCCTACACCGGCGCCTGGTGCATAGCTAATTGGTATTTTGGCCACGTCATTGGTTATTGTCGCATTGCCAACCATAGATTCTGGAGTGGGGTTTAATAGCGCAACATAATCTTGTTTTAGGTAATCAACCCGGCCGTCGAACTCCCCTCTGGTTATATTTGGTAAATATAACTTTGCTGTTTCGAAGTCGCCGGATATTTCTGCAGCTAGATAAGACTTTACAACATCTCTCGGATTATTCGGGTATTGCTGGATACAGGCAGAAAACAGCACAAGTGGAAACACCAGCAATATGAGTTTAGTCACTCATCGACTATTGTTCTAGCCTTTAAAAATGCTGCTCTTTTTAGAGTCAGAAACCGTCAAATGATTTCCGCAAGCCCTTTCTTCAGCGCCTCGAGCGCCTGCGGCTGCGTGACTGCATTGGGTAAGCCCTTGACTTTTTCCCAAGTCTGGTCGTCGAGCAGGTTCGTTATAGGCACGCCTAGCTCTTCAAACGCTTGGCGCACTGCTTCCCAAGTCTCGGTGTGCTTGAAGTAAGCAAAAAATCGCTTGTATTCGCCCTTGTGGGCCAGCGCGTATTGATTTACCCTCTTTTTTGTTACCTCCACATACATTTGCATCAACTCAGGAGTCTCTTCCTGCTCGGGCCAATCGTACGCGTGGAAAGGCCAACCGTCAGAGTATTCTATCGGAATCACGCCCGGGTTTGAGACGACAACGCGGTGCACGCGCCTCGATGCCGGAAGCCCGTAGAGCGCGCCGTAGATCTTCTTGTGAGTCTCGGAACGCTCGTAAGGCTTTCTGTAAGAGCATGGTAGGAGCAGGCAGATGTCCTTGCCTGCAGGCGGCTCGTAAAAACGGCAGAAGTAATCCTGCCAGACGCGGTAATAATTGTTCTCTAAGTTATCCGGCTTGGCGCCAGTAAGCAGTTTCTCTTTAACTTCGGCGCGGACTTCCGCGGGAAACTTGGGAACAAAGGCGAAATTGGAGTCGTCGCACTCGACGCCCGGCGCGTCTTTCCATTTGGCGACTGCTTGCCAGAACTCTTTCTTGTTCATCGGCTGCCAGTTGCCTTCTAGCCAGTCCCGAGCCAGCGGCGTGTTGGAGTGAGGATAAGTGTTGATGAGCACGATCTCGTCCGAAAGCGGTAGGACGTCCTCGACGCTCTTGCCCAGCACTTCTTGCGTTTGGCCGGGGGCGTTCACCATCAGGAAGGTGCGCATGCGGTAACCTAGCGAGCGGCATAACTGGGCCGCGCGCTTGTAGGTCTCGAAAGTGAAACCCTTTTGAATGCGCGCCAGCACCTCATCATCAGAAGACTCGAGGCCGATCGCTATGAGCGTACGCTCTGGAGGAAAAGGAGCAAGCGCCTCTTTTGTCAGGTACTCGGGGCGAGATTCGAGGACAAACTCGGGCAGGTTTTTTTTCTTAAACACGTAATCGGCGAACCAGTTGCGGAACTCCGGAGGATATTGTGCGTCGTCGAGGAAGGAGCCACTCGTGAATACCTTCAGCCTGCGGACGCCGTTAAGGTTGAGCGCCAAGACGGCGGCTTTCATGCGTTCCACGTCCACCTTGGATTCAACGCGTCCCCAGCCGCAGTAGGTGCATTCCCCCCACGAGCACTTGCCCGGCGCGATGACCGTATGGAGCTCGCGCGTTGGCGCGAGCTCCGGTTGGACTGTTAACTGGATCTCGTTTTCCATTAGATTCGCCGTTGCATACTGTGAAAGAATAGCAACATAAAGGTTCTGTCAGCCTGCCGCTTGCGCTCTCACCCGGCTTTCTTGTTCCTTTCCTGTCGCAGCGCTACAGCAGATCACGGCGCCGCAGTCAGGCTACGGCAGGAATGCTTTCAGGAATGCCGGCGTGTTGACAACGTAATACTGGAACACTATTACCACTATTACTGCCAGAACTAGCGAAGCGAGCCTGTAGTTCTTGCCGAACATGTTCAGCATGTCGCTGGTCCCACCCACCTGCCGGAACCCTACTGGCGCGAATAATCCACCCCATAACATTGACACGAGCGCGCCGTAGAACGTAGCGAACCCTAGCGCGGTCAAAAAGGCGCCGAAGAGGCCGCCTACTGCGAAGTAGGGCGGCAGTATGAATGCGACTCCGAGTTCTGCCATTATCCCTGCAGCGCGCCTCAGGGGAACAAGGCCTTCGGGCGTTTGCGAGTAATACCCAGTCCAAGAGCGGAGCGGGTTGAGCCTTATCATCACCAGCCCGTGCGGCCAGACAATAAAGTGGCCAAGCTCGTGAATTATCACGCCAACGTATATGGCTATCGCGAGTATCACGAGCATGATGATGTCGCCCATCAATCTCGCAATAATTCTTGAGAATTGAGGTTTTTAAATGTTTGTTGCACGCTCGTAGATCAAAGGTTTCGGTAAAACGAAACATTTATAACAGGGCAGGAATAGAAGCTGGCTGTGATAAACCCGCGCCTTGCGAAAAAGGGCAACGTGGCAATCCTAAACGCAATGTTGGGCGAGCGCAGGCCGCTCTCGATCAAAGAGGCAGCAGAAGTCGCAGGCATAAGCTTGTCGACCGCGCACGCGGCCATAACGCTCCTCGTGAAGGAAAATGTTGTCAAGAAGATCCCGGCAAAGCCGTTCCCGCGCTTCGAGCTGGACTACTCGCGCGTTATCCCTGACTGGGCCCAGTTTGACAGGGGCGTGTTCCTTGTCAACGTGCTTGGAATAGTGTATGACCCAAAGCAAGGTAGGATACTTATTGGGCGCAGGGAGAACGACCCGCACCTCAAGGAATTATCTTGGTGCTTCCCTGGTGGCCGGCCTAGCTATGACGCCGACCTGGAGGAGTACGTGCGCCACAAGGTTAAGGAAAAAACCAACCTCAAAGTTGGGGAAGAGCGCGTCATATTCGCCAAGACCTACCCTGAAAAGCGTGAGTTCCTTTCCGTTTACTATGTCTGTGCAGCAAACGCAGGTTGCGAGAAACCAATGAATGGCTTTGTAGAACTTAAGTGGGTCAAGCCTACAGAGGTCAAGAGATACTTTACCACCTCGCTACACCCAAGAATATACGAGTTCTTGCGCAAGCTTGAGGAAAGCGGCAAAGCACCATCACACGCCTAGGCGAGCTTGCCCCCATTAGGCACGCGCCGCTCTGGTTGGATGAGCTGGGCAGCTGCTTGGCAACGTACTAGATGGACAAAAGGCTTACCCTTACAAATTGAATGAAAATGGCAACTTTTATAAATATGTAAGGGTAAACAATTCATGTGGCCGCAATAAAAAGGAAGCTGGTTGGAGGCAAAACCTACTACTACTTGGAGCACAGCTTCCGCAAAAATGGCAAGACGGTCACCATCGAAAAGTACCTGGGGGTTCGTCTTCCAAAGGAGCTGGACAGCCTGAAGGAAGAACTCATTTCAGAAGCCCGCAAACAAAACTGGTTCGGGCTGTTTGACAAGATAATGAAAGGTTACGCTGCAGAGCAGCGCCTAATTCCAGCCTCGGCTAGGATAAAGGAGACAGAAACTTTTGCCGTCCGGTTTACGTACGACACTCAGCGTATGGAGGGATCGACGCTCACTCTACGGGAAACGGCCGACCTGCTCGAGCGCGGGGTCACGCCAGAAGGCCGACCGCTCAGAGACGTGAAGGAAGCCGAAGCGCACCAAAAAGTTTTCTACGAAATGCTCGAGCACAAGGGAGAGCTCTCGCTCAACATAATCTTGGGGTGGCACAGGCAGCTGTTCTCCAGCACAAAGCCTGACATGGCTGGAAAGGTTAGACAGCACCAGGTAAGAATCTCGGGTAGCAAGTTCGTGCCGCCAGCGCCGTTCGAGGTATATCCGCGTCTAACAGAATTTTTCAAGTGGTATGAAAGAAACAAGCTCAGGCTCCACTCAGTGGAGCTGGCCGCCCTCGTCCACCTAAGGCTGGTGACCATCCACCCATTCAGCGATGGCAACGGCCGCATCAGCCGGCTTGCGATGAACTTTGTGCTCTACAAGCGCGGGTTTCCAATGCTCGACATTCCCTACAGCAAGCGAAACAGCTACTACAACGCGCTTGAGCGTTCGCACATGAGTGGGAAGGATGCGCCTTTCGTCAACTGGTTTTTCGGCCGCTACTTGAAAGAGAACCGGAGCTACATTAGAGATTAGGCGAGCTTGGAGCCGTTGGGAACTGGCCGTTCTGGCTGGGCGAGCACCACCTCGCCGCCCTCGAGCACGAAGCCGGTGGTGAGCACTTCTGACTTGAAGCCAGCGATCTGCTTTGGGGCAAAGCCGGTGACGCAGATCACCTGCCGGCCCAGCAGCTCTTCCTTCTTGTATAAGCGCGTGAGCTGGGCGCCAGATTGCTTGACGCCTAATTCACCCAGATCTATCCAGAGCTTGTAGGATGGCTTGCGCGCCTCTGGAAACTCCTCTATGCGAACTATGGTGCCCACTCTGACGCCGCATTTCTCGAAATCTTCCCAGGATATTTGCTCCATTACGTCAGGTATAAAATCAACCCTAATAAATAGCGGCGTATCGCAAAAGTGACTCTATGGCAACTGGCGGAAAAGCACCACAAGGTTTAAATATGAATAAGTATGAAAAAGTATGAGTGATTCATATGTATGAAAATGTTAGTGTGGTTGGGGAGCGCGGGCAGATAACCATCCCAAAACTCATCCGCGAGGTTGAAGGAATAAAGGAAAAGGACAGGGTGCTAGTAAAGGTTGAGGATGGAAAGATAGTTATTGAAAAAGTTTTGGGCCAAAAGGAAAAGGAAGCGCTGATGAAGGAATACTGCCTAAAATACCACAAGTTTGAGGAAGAGCTCAACAAGGAATGGGAACATGTGAGTTCGGAAGCAAATAGGTTTTTAGATGAATATTGAAAGAGGAGACATCCTTTTTGTTGATCTTGAGCCAGTAAAGGGCTCCGAGCAAGGCAACAAACGCCCTTGCCTCGTCGTCCAGAATGATATCAGAAACAAATTCGCCCCAACTACCATAATCGTTCCAATAACCACGAGGCTTCCGGACAAGGAATATCCCACATCCGTAATAGTTGACCCATCAGAGTCTGGCCTGAAGGAAAAAAGTGCAGTTTTATGCTATCAGATCAGGACGATCTCTGTGCAGAACCGAGTAATAAAAAGGATAGGCCGACTCGCGAGCAACACCATGGAAAAAGTGAATGAAGCGCTCAAGGCCACACTGGCATTGGGCTAACCCAGAGGTAAGCAATGAAGATCATCGACTTGACAATGCCGTTAAGCGAGGAGACGCCCGTGTTTCCCGACGACCCGAAGCCGCGCTTCGAGTCCTGCGCAACGCTGGAGAACGTTAGTAAATCTTTTTTTCCTTGAGCTGCTTCGCAACGTGCTCGATGATGCATTTTTCGAAGCGTTCCGAGTCGGCTAGCAGGACTGAGGCTCCTGAGGCTTTCACGTGCCCGCCGCCGTTGGGGTACAAGCCATTTTTCGAGCGCATGGTTTTGACGCAGTCGCTCGCGGCTCGGCTGACGTCGACGCCGCCCTGCGATCTTAAAGAATAGGAGACCCATTCTTCAGATGCGGTGAGGTGCTTGTACGTGTATGCAGCTCGCTCTTCCTCGTTTATGAGCGTTTTCGCAAAGGCACGAATGCGCGTCTCGTCTTTCGGTTTCGGCCAGCGGGCCTTGATCACCACTGTAATGGATGGGTTTTGCAATCCGGCAAGCGAGGCGATGATGTCCTTGGCGCGGCACTCGTTGGAGACTTCCATGATGCGCAAGCGCGCCTCGGGAAAGTGGCGGGACTTGGTCTTGAAGTCCTTGACTCCGCGCTCCACGAACTTGTCCACCAACTTGAGGCAGGAGCGCAAGTACTCGGCGAGCGGCGAGTTGAATGAAGGATCTAAGAGTTGCACGAGGGTAGGTTTTTCCTTTGCCAGCAGCTCTAAGAGTTTAAGGGCGCCCTCGTCTGATTCTCGGGCCATCGGGGAGGCGAACAATTTTACGGCCTCGAACACTTTTTCCTTGGAGATGTCGTCGATCTTGAGCGTGCGCAAAGCGAGTTTGTTCCTGAAGTCGTCTGAGAATAATTGTGAATAGCGCGAAACGGCATGGTCTAAGCGGTCGTGGCAGTTGTGGACTGCGAGGTCGGCCATGCTTCCAACGAGCGATAAGTCTTCCAGTGGCGTGTTATTGTTTTGTTCATTTTCGGGGAGGGCGCGGAAGACGAGCTCGGTGGTGTTGATGTACGGTTCCGCGGATTCTTGGTGCGGGTTGATAACTTCCACTCGTGGGTCGGGTGTCGTCCGGTCGTTGAAGGGGTGGTGGTCGACAATGAACGCCTTGCTGACGCGCGAGCGTGAGAACGGAGTATTGTAGAGCGTCCAAGTGTCAAACCCAATCACGATGTCGTGGCCGCGCGCGTCGATTATCTTCAAGTCCAAGGCGTCGAGGGCGCTGCTCGCCGGAAGCGTGGCGATGCGCCTCTTGAGGTGAGCTTGGAGTAACGCCGCTGAAAGGGTGCCGTCGGCATCGGGATCGAAAATTATGAGCGGGTTCTTTGCCTTTGAAACAGCTGCCAGCGCTGTGCGCACTCGCTCTACTGTGGATTCAAATACCATCGCTTTATTCCTCACTTGGCGTTTTTAACCTTCCCGTACAGCTCGCGCAGGTCTGAAACCGAGAGGGAAAAAAGCTTGCGGTCGTCCGGGATATCGCGACCCGTAGCCAGTTTTACGGCGTTGCGCACGTCCTTATTCGAGTGGCGCCAGACTTCGCGCACGAACGTCTCGAATTCGCGGTCGCGCGGCACGCCGCGAGGAACAAGAGAAACTATACAGGCATCTGTCGCCGGGTGGGGGTAAAACGCCCCGCGCGGGACTATCTCCTCCAAGCGGACGTCGAAGTAGTATTGCGCCATGATAGAAATGCGGCCGAACTCCCCCATTTCCCGCGAGACGAGTTTCTTGCCGAATTCCTTCTGGTAAAACACCACGGCTTTCTTGAACGTGTAATCGAGCAGTTTGAAGGTGAGTGGCGCCGAGGCGGAGTAAGGCCAATTCGCGACAAGGCGGTCGAAGCCGGGCCAGCGCTCCTTAACGGCGTCCTGCCAGTGCACCTCGACGTTGGATAAGCCGGCGAGCTCTTTCTCAAGGATTGGTTTTAATCGCAGGTCTTTTTCCAGCGTGATGACGCGAGCGCCTGTTTTGGCCAGTTCGCGCGTCAGGAACCCGAGTCCGGTTCCCACTTCGAGCACCGTTTCATTGCCGGTTATGTGGGCGTATTGGACGGCGCGGCGCAGCACGCCTTCGTCTATTATGAAGTACTGGTCCAAGACCGGGGAGGCTCGGAACCCTTCCTTGTAAAGCTCGAGAACGCGGTCTTGCAGAAATGACATTGTATCGCTCTTAACTCGTATGTGTTAATTTGAGTTGCAAAACGCTTAAATACACCGGTCTTGAAACGCTAACCATGACTCGTGTAAGGCAACAGCAACTGACTATCGGCGAGGAATCCGATCAGGACGAACGGGTTTATTCCCTGGTCTTGAATTACCTGAAGTGGCGCAAGCAAGACGGCCACACGTCATTCAACATACTCAATATTCTATGTGACCTCAACCTGTCAGCAGAACAGGTAAGTCGCGCGATTGACCGGCTTGCAAAGGAAGGCAAGATACGCGAGGGCGCGGTATGATGCGCGAGTTTGCAGTGCCAGTCATAGACGTGGATGGCGAGCCTTGGCTTCTGTTGAAGCACTTGGACAGCAAGATAGTGTTCCGGGCATATAGCATTGAAAAGCCACGGCGGGTGGCAGAACCTAACCAGCACCGAGTTTTCGAGTCGGTTGCAGAAGGCGGCGTCAAGTGTAAGCCCAAGCGATGGGACTTGGCAAAATTATAGCTCGTTTTAAAGACAAGCTCGTGTCTCCGAAGCGGCTGGGGGTGAGCGATCGGGAAGTTGAAGCCATGATCGGCTCGGCAGTGGCTTTCGTTATGCGGCTTCGCTAGCAGCTAGCGCCGGTCGGCGAATTCCTCGCGCGGCGGCCTTGCGAACATGTAGTACTTGCTTTTTCCCTCGAGCTCCTCGACAATGCGGTCTGTGAGCACTCGCACGGGGTCGGGAAGGAGTTTCACGCGTGCGGCCATGTCCGCGAAGCTCTGGAACTGCCCTTTCTCCCGCTCGTCGACTATGTCGATCATGTGCTTCTTTCCGATTCCCGGAATCAGCTCGAGCGAGTGCTGCCTGACCGAGATTGGGCCTGCGCGGTTGAAGAAATCCACGAAACGCGGCTCGTTCTTGCGTATTAGGTCCTCGATGACGGCGCGAAGCTCGTTGCGCGCGGTCGCGGTCAGGCGGTCGTAGAGCACGCGACCCCGTATCAATAGTATCTTGTCCCGCTTTTCGCCCCCGATGTAGACGCGTTCGCGCGGGTCCAGCTTTGAGTCCGGCTTCGGGATGAGCTCCAAAATGGAGAAGAAAGACTCTCCTAGCGCCTGCGCTACCGCCTCTTTGCGGTAGGAGTCGGCGTAGCCTGACGGCAGAAAGTCTAACACTATCGCGTATTCTTCCCGGACCACCAAAATCACCTTATCGCAGCTCTGCCAGTATGTCCAGGATTTTGCTTACAGCCCCTTCCTTCAGGTCGAAGCGTGTCTTCTCGAAAACAAGCGCTAACTCTTCCTTGGTTTTTGGCAGCAGGTCTACCAGCTTGACGGCCACCTTTTCCTCCACGCCCTCGGCCTTGAGCTTCTCGACTGCTTCCGAGGCCTTTTTTCCCGAGAACGGGACGAGGTCGCTGGCGTACTCGTACGCCGACTTCTGTTCGAACGTCAACTCGGCCTCCTTCTTGCGCGCCGCCAGTATTTCCTTCAATTCTGCCAGCGCGAGCGGCCTTTCAGCGACCTGTTCCTTGCCTATCATTAAAACACCTATTGTGCGGGCCTCAAGTGGGCCGGGTGCACGATTATCTCCTTTTCAGCGCGCATGTCTGGGATTCGTACCCGGAAGCAACCGCCTTGGCTTCCCAAGACCACGCCGGTTTTGCCGTCAAACCGCCTGAAAGGCATTGCCGAGTGGATGGAAGGGTTCACGTGGACGTGCACGCGGTCACCCACTGCAAACTGTTGCATCATGACGTTTACGCTGTCCATTCTCCGCTCGTCTTGGTCTTTCCTGAAGCGCTTGCGCGTCTTGGAGCGGAACGCTCGTTTCTTGTGGCGTACCATGCTTTCATTACTCCCTTTGATCTTTAAAAGGCTTTAAAAGCGATCGACCGCGATTCGCGCAGCTCTATTTCAGCTTTCCGTTCGCATCTCTTGCAGGGAAGCAATACAGGTTTTTGCTAGTGCAAAAACCTTTATAAATGTGTGACTACCTAAAAGTGCTGACAATCATGGGAGCTGCGATAGCTGACGAAGGGGCAATGTACTCCTGGGCAATAGCAGCCATCTTCCTCCTTGCAGTCTTTTTCCACGCATTCCCCGGGGCGGGCTTCATGACCACAATCATGATGCTGCTCGGCATTTTCGTGGCATTCTTCCTAGTAAAAGGCGCAATAGCAATGGCCGCGGGAAAAGGGGACACCCACCTCTGGACCGGGATAGTGTTCGGCACCATACTGATACTCCTGTTCAACGGCCTGCCTTTTGTGACAGGCGGCCTCAACCTGATCTTCGGGATAATCGCCGGGCTCTTCTCGGTAATCGCAACCATCGCCGTATCCAGCTTGATAGGACTCGTGCTGGTCGTTTTCGGGGCGTACGCGCTGCTGAGGCGCTGAGCCATTAAAAAGGTTTATAAAGCCCCAAAACCCTCTTTAAATACTCTTTTTAAGGAGAGGGAGTGATTTGATGGCAATCAAGTTCAACATCGAGAACATAGTCGCGAGCGCCAACCTCGAAGTCGAATTAGACCTGTACGGCATTGCGCGCGAAGTCGAAAATGTGGAGTACGAGCCGGAGCAGTTCCCGGGCGCGATACTGAAGCTGAAAGATCCCAAGACTTCTCTGCTGCTGTTCAAGAACGGAAAACTGATCTGCACAGGCGCCAAGAGCGCGGCAGACGTCGAGCGCGCGATCAACAAGGCGTTCTCGCTCATCAAGAAGCAGATCAAGCGCAAGCTGCCCAAGGAAAAGTAATTACTCTTTCCCACCCACCTTGAACCCGGCAAGCGCGCCGCCCTCTTCGCGGCCGCGAGCAGTGGCGCGGTAATGCTTACGCTGCGGGAGCGGCCCGGCCTGTTTCTGCTGCGCTGCAGCAGTCTGTTTCTTCAGCAACTCGAGCGTCTGCTCCACCACGTTCAATAGAAGGAAAAGCTCGAGCACGGTCTGCAAGTCATCCGGGCGCTCCCGGTACTTTCTAGCCAATGCTGAAAGGGAGTCCACGTAAGCGCCGGCAGTCTGGCCCTTGTGGGGCGCGCGGAACTGCTTCTGCAGCTCCCTGCCGACAGCCTTGAAGTCCTGCACCAACTCCGGCGGCAGCTGCACGTTCGCGACTGAGAATTGCGCCACCTGCAGCAGCTGGTCCTGCGGAACGCTCGTGACCACGTCATGGTCTGGCTTGAACCCGCCCGAGTAGTAATCCTTGTCAGGCAGCTTGCCGAAAACTGCGCGAGAGAGTGCGCGGGCCTGTTCTGCTTTCTTGGCAAAGGAGGACGCCTCGTACTGCTTTTTCTTCTTTAGCGCGTCCTCTACCATCTGCAGGTACATGTCGGCGTAGAAACCCAACGCGAAAAACAGGGTGATACGAAAGTCCGGGTCCCTGTACAGCAGGAATGAACGTATTGACTTGCCCTCCCTCTGCAGCTGCTCGAACAGCTGGTTGACGTCCAGAAGCGGGAGAAAGGTCTTTATCCCAACCATGCCTGCCTAACTCGAACAGGTTATAAAAGCCTGAGCGCCGCCAGCGAGGCGAGCGCGCAGCCGGCAGCCAGCAGCCCGCCACCCGCGAGCTGCAAAAAGTTGTGCGCCCCCGTCTTTATGCGGAGCCAGAAAGTTAATGGAACAAGAACCAGCAGCGGAGAGGCGTTCAGGCCAAACAATGCCAGCGCCAGCACCAGCGGCCCGGTGAGGCCTGCGGCGTGGGCGCTTATCTTCCACTTCTCATTGATCAGGCCGACAAGCGACGCGGAAAGCACGTAGGTGAGCGCAAGTGCGGATAGAGCGGGAGCGCCCGACCAGTAGTACGCCAACAAGCCAATTCCATCACCCAAAGCCGCGAAGAAGTAATACTTGCGCCTTTTCCGGCGTTCAGGAAACTCGAAGTCCGGGAATTTCCCGCGACGAATGTCGATCATCGCCGGAACGCTGGAAAACCCGGCATGGAACACCAGCCCGATCAAGAACGCTTCCGTACTCGTGAGCGAACCCGTGCCCGTGAGGAGCGAAAAAGCAAGCACGGCAAACAGCGCAACAGCCGGCGCCGACACGGGGAGCGAGAGCTTCTTGTAGGGTACCTTCATAAACAGGCCGACCGGTCATGCCCGCAGTCTAGGGTATTTTAAGCTTTAGGCTGCAAGTTGTGGTCTCGACAAGGTTGTTGAAACCTGTTGCCGAGTGCCTAAACCCTATTGCAGCGTTTATGTATACCAGAGTACCTGAACTACCCGTCAAGCCGCTCTCGATAGGTACTGCTATCGAGGTCGTGTCACCAGCATTGACATCAATACCTTCATTATCGAGCAAGCCGGTCACGTCGCCGCCCAGCGTCACGTTTTCTATCGTGATCTTGTGGCCAGCAGCATTGGCCAAAATAAGCGAGAGCCTCCCACCAGTCCCTTCCGGAGCCTCGGATACAAACAGGCCCGATGAGATTATCATAAAGTTGCTCGGGCAGGAGCGGGATTCACTGGAGTAACCACCAGTGTTGTCCTGGCTGTCATATCGGGCATCAAGCGTGAACGATCCAGCAGGACCGTTTATTTTCCATACCCCATCTTCTTTTACAAGGGTCGCTTCTGACCTCTTAGGACCCAGATTGCTTACCTTGCCCAAATACGTTGCCGTAACATCATACTCGAACCGCACCGTAGCCGTGTCGCCGTTAATCTTTTCCTCGATCACGTCAAACTGTGAAACGCTCATCTGTGCTCCCATCTGTTTCAGCTGATCAAACATCTCCCTTAAGCCGGTTGTCCGGTCTTGCAGGTCTTTGCTCATGTATGAGTTGAATTTGTCAAAGTCAAGAGCTACCATCGCTTCCACTGCCGCACGCACCGTGTCTGAAGGCTTTCCCCCGCCTGACTGGGTGCAGCCAGCCAAAACCACAAAGAGGGCAATTGCCGAAACGGAAACAACCTTGCTCACACATTGCTTGCCAAGAGCAGGTTTAAATTGCTTTCGTGCGTACGCACGATCATCCGGATGGTGGTTTCATGGTCGAGTTTGACGGCATTGGGCCAGAACGCATTTTCCAAGTCTACAACCCGAAACTCGGGCTCAGGGGTTTCGTGGTCATAGACAACACGGCGCGTGGCCCGGGCAAGGGCGGCATCCGCATGACGCCAAGCGTGAGCGTCGAGGAAGTCTTCAAGCTTGCCCGCACAATGACTTGGAAAACCGCAATGGCCGACCTTCCTTTCGGCGGCGCCAAGGCTGGCATCGTGGCAGATCCCAAGACGTTTTCCGGCAACCACAAGCGTGACTTGATGCGCGCTTTTGGCGAGGCGCTGCGGCCCGTCTGCCCGCAAATGTACGTTTCCGCACCAGACATAAACACCGGAGAGGAAGAGATGCGCTGGCTCTATGAGGGCAACGGCTCGCCCGAGTCGTGCACCGGCAAACCTTCGGACTTGGGAGGCATCCCGCACGAGCTAGGCAGCACCGGTTACGGCGTGTTCCACGCAACACGAGTCGCTGCCCGATTCGCCGGCATCGAGCTGGAAGGAGCGACAGTCGCAATCGAGGGCTTCGGAAACGTGGGTTCCTTTGCAGCCAAGTTCCTGGCTCAAGAAGGCGCTCGCATAGTCGCAGCAAGCGACTCGAAAGGAGTTGCCTACCGGCCCAAGGGAATGGATTTTGCAAGGCTCGAGAAAGTCAAGAAGGAACAAAGAACTGTTACTGCTTATCCG
>JACOVT010000047.1 GCA_016177165.1 Microcaldota archaeon | reverse complement strand
TCTTCCTTGAGGCGGTCCATCGCGAACGCGAACTCGAAAGTCGGTTTGCCTAATCTGGCTGCCTCTTCCTTCAGCTTCTTGAGTTCTATTTCGCTGAGCGCACCAGTGTCGTAGAGCACGCGGCCCACCATTGTCGACTTGCCGTGGTCTACGTGTCCTATGAAGACTAAGTTCATGTGTGGTTTTTGCTGAGCCATTTTAACATCTGATCTTAGTTTGTCTGAATATTTAAGCATTCATATGTCCTTAAAAACAATAAGCGTAGACAATGTGGCGCTAATGTACGCGATGGCTATCGTATTGAATACTAGCGCAGCTTGAGCAGGTCCGACCGCGACACTATGCCGGCTATCTTATCCTTGTTCTTTACCACGAGCGCCGGCGCAAACTCCAAAAGAGAATAAATGGCCCGCACCGGGGTGTTCTCCTGCACGACCGGCATCGGGTCTTCCATGACCTCGTGGACCCGCATGGCCTTGAGTTCCTTGACGTTGACGCCCTCGTTTATCTTGTCGACTATCGTCTTGTCCGAGATGCTGCCCACTATCAGCGGCCCCTTTAGCACCGGGAGTTGGGATATGTTCTTGCCGCGCATAAGTTTTGAGGCTTCCTCGACGGTCTCGCCTTCTTTAACATAATGCACCGTCCTGGTCATCAGGTCGGCAGCTGTTTGCTGCTTTCCGGCCTCGGCTTTTTCTAGGGCTGCGAACACCTTCCTGGCATTCTCGTAGCTGGGGGTGATGCGGTTGCTTTCAATCTTGGCTATCATCGACTGGCTGACGCCGGCCTGTTTTGCCAGCTCGCCCTGCTTGACTCCGAGCTTTAGTCTCCTCAGCTTGACTTGCGCCAGTTCTGGCAGCATGCTCCTACTCGTCGCGCCGGGTTTTTATTCGTTTTGGAATAAATTTTTCAGCAACCATTATTAACCATAGAGGACGAAACTTATCCCAGCAGAGAAATGGGCTCACCCAATTTCTCCCTAAACTCGCAAGCCTTGCAAGTGTCACCAGCGCAGGGGCCGCCGCAACGCGCGCAAGTGCGGAATGGTTTGCCGGCGTACTCCTTGCGCAAAATGGTCGTCAGCTCGTCAAAGTTCTTAAGCAGCGCTTGCTTGGAGCCGGGATGCTTTTCTTCAATGCCATTTAATGCGTCCCTCACGGCGGCCCGGAAGCCGCTCTTTGAATAAGGGCACTCGGCATCGCTGTAGGGAAGCTTGTTCAGAAAGGCATACGCGATATTCTCCCTTTCCGGGCATTCCCTCAACGGCTTGACGCGTGGAACAAACCCATCGACCTCTTCGAAGCCGGGCGCGCAGCGCGCTAGCCTCGGCAGCTCGCTGCGCAGCAGGTTCATCAGCATAGCCTGCACCTCGTCATCAAGGTTGTGGCCAGTCGCAACCTTGGTGAACCCCAGCTCGCTAGCCTTCGAGTTAAGCAGGTCCCTGCGGAACACGCCGCACACGGAACAGGGGTGCTCGCCCTTGCGGACAGCCTCGTCCACTGTCGAGCCGTAGGCTTCCTTGAAAGGAACAACAATCAAGGGAATGCTGTTCTGCTGGCAATAGTCCTCCACGGCATCTAATGTTTTCTCGCGGTAGCCGGCGATGCCCTCATCCAGCGTTATGGCCGTCACGTCAAAATGGTTTTGTGCCAGAAAGTGAAGCACTGCGAGCGAGTCCTTCCCACCCGAAACGCCCACTAGAATGCGGTCGCTCTTCTCCAGCAGGCTGTTGTAGCGGATCGTCCGCCAGACGCGCTTCTCATACATTTCAACAAAGCAGCGGTCGCACAGCTTTTTCCTGTTGTAGCGTGTTTCGATGACTGCTTTCCTGCCGCACTCGCATTCCATTCAACCACCGCTCACGACTGGTAGAAGTTTTACCTTGGAGCCTTCGGCCAGAGGATCATCGCCCGTCATCAGCGTGCCGTCAACGCTGGCAAGATATGTCTCTTCTTTGAGGTTGAGCGAGCGGTAGACATCCGCAAGCTTTGCTCCATTGGGCAGGTTCACTGTTGTTGAGAAGTCACGCGACTCGACAGAAACGCGCATGCCATGATTTGGTTGAGGCCTGCTTTTATACCATACTTGGGCACCGGCTAAGGTTGCGCAACTCGGCATCGGGGCGTGCCTATCGGCTGAGGTAATTTCATTTTCGGGCATTTTCGGCTTGCGAGCGGCGCAGTGGGTGGAAAGGGGTGTCTACTTAAGCGCCTTCTCTGCCGCTTTCGGGTCGTTGACCTTTAGCACCAGTTCTGCCGAGCCGCGGTCGCGGTTGAGCAGGTAGATGGCCTCGACGTTGACGTTGTTGAACGCTAGTTTGCGTGCAACCTTGGCGAGTTCCCCGGGCTTGTCTGCCACGCGTGTGAGTATGACGTCATCGCTGACAACGCGGTGGCCTGCTTGGCGCAACGCGCGCTCCGCGGTCATCGGGTCGCTAGTCACGAGGTGGACGATCCCCGAGCCGTTGAACCCGCCGCCAAGAATCGAGGTGATGTTAACTCCATTTTTTCCGAGCGCTTCGCACACGCTTGCCAATTGTCCGGGCTTGTTTTCCAACCTGATGGTGAGCTGCTTCACAATACCGCCTCCATGGATTAACCTAGCTTGTAATGGCACGTTGTTTGGGTGGCCACTGGCTTATTATCGCGGAACGTTTATTTAAGCCTTACTACCATATTCGCCCGTGAAGCCGATAACCGATTACACCCTCCCTTCTTCGCTGTCTGGCCTTGCGTCCAGCATGCTGGCATCTGGTGGCTTCGGCGCCAAGCACTTGGGGCAGGCCGTCCAAACGCTGGAAGCGATGAACAAGGACAAGCAATGCACGCGCATCCTCTCATTTCCGGCAGATGTCTGTTCCACGGGCTTTCGGGGAGTTCTTGCTGAATATGTAAGAAAGGGCCTGTGCGATGCAATCATCACGACGTGCGGCACGCTCGACCATGACTTGGCGAGGGGGTGGGGCGGCGACTACATGCACGGCGCTTTCGGGATGGATGACGCCGCGTTGCATAGGAAAAAAGTATACCGGCTAGGCAACGTGCTCATCCCACAAGCACACTACGGCGGCGTGCTGGAAAAAAGGATGCGCCCCATACTTTCGCGCTTGGAAAAGCAAAAGCGCGATTGGAGCCCGCATGAGCTTTGCGCTGCTTTCGGCAAGGAAGCAACAAAAGACCGACACTCGATCCTCGCAGCTGCTGCAAAGCGCCGCGTGCCTGTGTTCGTTCCCGGCATCACCGATGGGGCTTTTGGCTCGATACTCCTGTTCAATTCGGGCATTCGCCTAGACGTGCTGGGCGATGAACGAAAGCTTGCCGACCTGATTTTCGACTCGAAGCGCTTGGGGGCGCTCATGCTCGGCGGTGGGATTTCAAAGCACCACACGATCTGGTGGGCCCAGTTCAAGGGGGGATTGGACTACGCCGTTTACGTGACGACGGCTTCACAGTATGACGGCTCGCTGAGCGGCGCGCGCCTCGAAGAGGCCGTCTCGTGGGGGAAAGTGAAGGAAAAAGCGAAGTACGTCACGGTTGACGGCGACGCGACCATAGTCGTGCCGCTCATACTTGGGGCGCTCTATGAGCGCCTTGGTGGTAAGCGTGGCTAGAACTGCTCTCAAGGTTCAATTTCCCGGCGTATATACCGTTCTGGTGGATGGGAGAAACCTTGCCAAGTTCCGCGGAAGGCTGCTCGAGCTAAACCCGAATGCCGCGCCCGGCCTCGCGCTAAGCGTTGCCGCAAAAGGCGATGTCGTCCTTCTGGCAATGGGTGGCAAAAAACCAGTTGGGTATTACTTATTAGCAAAGACGCCGCGCGGGCCCAAGCTCGACTATGTCTGGGTCAGGCCTGAATGGCGCGGCAGGGGGATCAGCAAGTTAATGGAAGTAAAGGCGCTAGAATGGGCCCATGGGGAAGGTGGGCGCCTGACTCGCACCGGGGCAAGCACCAACAAGGAAGAGCGCTCGGCGGCGCTAGCTCTGGAACGGTTTAGCCGGGCGGTGCAGCATGCTGGCGCGCTTTCCGGAGTCCACACCGGCAAACTGCCAGAGTTTGCGCCCGGAGGGGTGCGCCGCAAGGGCGGGATCAATGGCGGGTGGGAACCTGCCAAGCAGCCTGCATGGAAAGAGCGAAGGTTCCGCAGGTTGGGGAAAGGATGAAGCGGGCGCCCGGGCTGTGAGCCAGCAAGCTTTTTTACTTTCTAACCTACTAATCTTGTTGTGCAACGCGAATCAAAAGAAGAAGTCCGAGCCAGGGTAAAGGCAAGGCTCGCAGACAAGGAACACTTTAAGGCGCCAGGCATACGGACTGTGATGGTAAGCAAAGTGAACTTTTCACAGTATCAAAAGGAATTTCTTGATATTTATATGGATTACTACCGCGAGTTGTACCCTAATTCTGGTCCTAATAGACTGTTAGAAGAGGCTGAACGCAGTATGAAGTCGATGTTGTCTAGGCCTGAGCGACGTTTGGTGTTGGCGCTCGCCGGGTCAAAGCCTGTTGGTTTCTATCAACTTTCAGGCAAATTCAAAAGTGATGAGCCATTTATGCATCTAGTTTTTGTGCATCCTAGCTATCGAAATGCGCGCGTGAGCGAGCTCTTGACGGCAAAGGCGAGTTACTTTGCATTGTCCCAGGCCGATACATATCATCGGTCTCTAACGAGGTCAATGTTGTCGGCATCTGAAGCCACAAGCGATCCTGCACTGCTGCGTTAGAAGTTCCACGATCGCCTACAAGCGGCGGGTGGCTTGTCCGCAATGAGGCCAGCCAACTCGCCCATCGTGGTCCAATACCGGGACGAGCTGCTCAAGCTCGCGCCAGCAAAGCGTAACACGCGGCTGGTCCGCATCGAGTCAGCGTTGAGGAAGCAAGGCCGGTTCCTCGACCTGCTGCACCTAAAGGAGTCGCTGCCAACGAGCAGAAGGAGGATACGCGGAGCGCTCAAGCGGCGATGCTGACCGCGGCTTTTGGGTGTTAGAAAAGCATAAATATAACTTACTACGTAAAAGTTACGTGAAAGGTAACAAAACTGCATCAAAACATAAAACGCTTGGCGCGCGAGAATCTCGGCTTATAATGACCCTGCTTAGGCTAGAAAAGTCAGTTTTTGGTGTTAGTGATGCAAATGAAATACTAAACGCCAATGGTTCTTCGGTAAGGAAAATTTTGTTCTCCTTGAATAGGAAGGGCTGGATTCGTAGGTTGTCACAAGGAACTTACGAACTTGTTGGTGAGTGGATTAAAAAGCAGGAAATTGCCGCTATCGCCGCTCGGCAGGTCTGGCCGTCATATCTAAGCCTTTGGTCGGCGCTAAATCGTTATGGCCTTACCGAACAGGCACCTCAAACGCTTTTTTTTGTGACTTCTGCGCGTGGCAGAAAACTGCTCATGAATAATGTGGAGTGCATATTTTGCCACGTTTCCAAGGATCGATTTTTTGGTTATGTGAGGGAGGATTCGCTGGATCTGGCTGAAAAGGAAAAGGCTATAGTTGACAGTTTATACTTGGTTGGAAGGGTCCCATTTGATGAGATAGAAAAGACTTTCCTTTCTGGTGAGAATCTCGATGTTGACAAACTTGTTGAATACGCCCGGCGCATGCATTCAAAATCTCTTGTAAAGAGACTTGGTTACCTTTTAGATCGAGCCAAGCTTTTAAATGGAAAAAATGAGCGTTCTCTGCTAAAGGATATAGGCATTGGTTACTCATTACTCGATCCTGGCGGCCCAAAGACTGGAAGGTTTGACACTAAATGGCTGCTCATTATCAATAGGTGAGTTATGATAAGCAAAGAGGCTATAGTCAAGCTGGCCCGCCAGCAGGGTGTTGAC
>JACOVT010000046.1 GCA_016177165.1 Microcaldota archaeon | reverse complement strand
TAGAAATCCAAAACAAAATAAAGATAACGTTTACAATAAGAACTACTATCGCAAGATACTGAAGTTTTGTGAAAACTGTATTATTTTTCGCACGCGGACTTGATTTTGGTCGTTGCAAGGACGACGCGGGTGGCTGTTTATTCCATTTCAAATAGCTTTTAATCAAATCATTAATTTTATCTCTGTTTTTTGGTTCGCGCATCCATGTGCACTCAAGCTCGTCGATTAATTTCAGGTCTTTATCCATCAAACTTGGGAAAACTTTTATAACGGCAAGTGAGACAAGTATAGCAAGTATAATGTAAAACAAGTGTATATCAAGTGTCTTGAACATGAATGATCCAAGCAACATAGCAAATACGATGACGATTTCCGTTGATAGATGGATCGCACCAAAGGTGTGTGCTCTTGAACTTAGAAAGAAGATTCTATTTTGCACCCCCTCATTTTCGCTGAGAGCTACATCATGTATCGCTCGCTGAGCGTTTCTATCTATTGTTAGTTTTTTCTTCCTATTTTTATTAAGCGCAGCTAATATTGATTCAAACTCTTTGAAGTATGTTCGGCTTTCTTCGCCAGTTTGTTTGTCTCCCTTATATCTGTGATGGTAAACGTTGAAAATGATAAAACCAAGTCCTGGTCCGGAAAGCAAGGTTATTATCGCGTTAGAAAACTGATTGACGAATTCAGGACCAAAAAGAGCAGACCAATACAAAATAAACAAGAGGACAGCATAGTAACCAACCAGGCTGTACCTAAGGATAGAATGAATGTTTTCTTCAACCACTTAGAACTCCTCTTTGTATTTCTTTGCCAGCCACCACTGGTTCTGCCGTCCGACTTTTCTAACTAATTGTTTTCTTGCGTACAAACCACTCCTCAAACACGGGGTCTGTGAAGTAATAGCCGCCCTCCCGCTTTTCGAGGAAGCCCTCGTTTATTAGCTGCTTTAGATACAATGGAAGGCTGGTAAGATTCATTCCAGCTTCGCGGGCTATCTGTGAAGGTGCATGCACCTTTCTAACCGCGATCACTTCGCTTATTGTTCTTGATTTGCCGTGCAAGTAACTTTCTAATTGTTCAAAGTGAAAGTACAGTTCTCCGAACAAGCGCCGCCAGATCACTGTGTCAAATTCTTCTTTGTTTATTATGCATCCTCTTTTTGATTTCGTTTCTTTCTCATGGCAGTAGAGCAATGATATTTTTCCAATGGCCTGAAGGTACAGTGGCATTGCTACAGTTCTTACTATTATCTCTTTTTCTAGGTTGCCTTTAAGGGATACGCCAAAGTCTTTAAGCCTTCCTAGAAGCCTTCTGGCACTCTCATCGTCCAACCCGCCAACTCTTTTTGCCAGGAACATGTTATAAAATGGAGACCGCGGGTTTCCAAGTATGTAAGACATCATACCGACGGAAGAGCCGGAGATAACATAATCCACTTTCTTGGTTTTCTGCATGTTACTCCGCAATGATTTCATGAAGTCTTCGCCGAGCTTTTGCAACTCTTGGAACTCGTCAATCATTATAACGACGCGCGAGCCGGCCTCGCGCGCCAGCTTCTCAGGATAGGCTATCACGTCTTGCATAAGCTGCGTCAGGTCTTTTTGCGTTCCCTGGCGGAACTCGAACCACATCCTTACTGCGTCTGTTTCTATATGGGCCGATTTTATAAGGTCGCTGACCCCGGCAAGCTTGCCCTTGAGAAACTCTTTGATGCGCTCGGCGAGTTGTTTCCTTTTGCTCACGGTTGCGTAGCCGTCAATTACGGCTGTCGTGTACGCGTTTAGAAAGTTCTCTATGCTGAACGGGATTACGTCATGGATGTTGACTCTTAGCGCTATAACCCCTTTCTTTCTAAACCGCAGCTCGAGCTCTTCTAGGATTGAGGTCTTGCCGACCCTGCGTATGCCGACGAGAGCATGGCTGTTTCCGGGAGAGTTGACGACGGTTTCAATGACGTCTTTTCTGCCGTAGAACAGCTCTCCCGAAACGGGTTTTCCGACAACGAAAGACTCTCTATCCACCAACCCGCGAACCATACAATCGCTCATATATAGCGATGGCTATATATAAACTTTGTTATATATAACGGAGAACATAAAAGCGCAAAAGAAGATCCGCTTATTTTAGCGCCGGGGACGAGATTCGAACTCGCGAGCGCTGAAAGCGCAACGGTTTAGCAAACCGTCGCCATACCATTTCCCCGCGGGTGCCTTTTCTTTGGGCACCCTGCACTTTCTTTTGGAAAAAGAAAGGGCGGCTAGGCGACCCCGGCTCGCTTAGTGTGTGACTGCTAGGGTTTATAGGCGTTGCTTCTGTGCCTAACCGCGTGCACGATGATGTCCTTTTTTGACTTCTCCACGTCTAGGAAGATGCGGTAATCTCCGGTACGAGCCCGGTATACGTTAGAACCAACCACTTTTTCAATGAAACGGTGGGGGTTTTCTACTAGTTGATAAACCTTCTTACGCACATTCGACGCTATCGTCTTGTCTAACTTTGCCAGCTCCTTCTCTGCCTTTGGGGTAATTATTAAACTGTAGGTCACTAGCTAACACCGAGCCGCCTGAAAACTTCTGCAGCGGGAGTGCCTTTTCCTTTACGGTATTCGGCGCGGGACTCCTCTATCTCTCTTAGGAGATCTTCCCTTAGCGGTTTATCTTCAGCCAGCTCTTCAATAATTTTTATCACCTGTTTTAGTACCTCATTATAGCTTTGGCGCGGATGCTCCTTAAGGTGATCCAGGTCTCTCTTTACCTGCCCAGTTACTTGTATTGTAGTAGCCATTTTAGTCACAGTTAGCTATAAGTAGCTATAAGTATTTATAAGCTTTACGTTAGGCGGTCATTTCTTCAAGGGCCTGCTTGATCGTTTCGACGCAGACTATCTCTATGTTTTGAGTGCGGTCGGCCTCGTCGCACTGGGTTTTTGGCGCGATTATCTTGCTCAGGCCGGCCTGCGCGGCTATCTGGGTCTTCTTTTTGAGCTCGCCTATTTCACCCACGCGGCCATTTGGCTCCAGCACGCCGGTGAAGACGGCATCTTCTGTTATGTTGATGCGTTTGACAAGCGCGATCAGCGCGACGGTCATTGTGGCGCTCGCCGACTGGCCGCCGATCGTGGTGGCGCCCGCGTCCATTGTCACGAGCACATCCTTGTTGCGCAGGCTGGATGCGGTGAATCTTTCGACGTATGTGCGTATTTGTGAGAGCGTCACTTGGAAGTCGGTCTCAAAGTTGGATGAGGAAACGTCTACAAAGTCTAAGCCAGTCCCGTCGCGGAGGGTTATGTTTATGCGTATCACTTCGCCCAGCAGGCCGTTGTTGGAGGTGTTGAAGACACCTACCCCGAGGACTATCGCCGAAGTGCCGGGGTCTGACACGTTGACGTACTCTTTTATCGGCTGGTACACGAGGTTGGGCTCGTTTACTACGCGGGTTATTATGTTGTTCTTGAGGGGGATGTCGAACATGAGCCCGACTTGGAACATGACTCCTATTACCAGCAGCAGGAACACTATCTTTCTTGCCCTCATCCAATCATTCCTCTTGTATTGCAAGCTGGAGCGCGTCGGCTAGCGTTGAGGCTTCTTTCACTTCTATCCCGGCAACATCGGCGAGCGAGGTTGTCTTGTACGTGACGGTGCAGTAGCGCGAGCGGAAGTCGGGCCTGACTTCGGAGGTGCAGGTTTCCACCGGCTCGTTTTGGTATGCCTGCCCGCGCGGCACTATAAATAGGGTTGTGCCAACCGATTTTGCCGCTTTTGCTTTTGGGAGCAGCCCGCCCACAGGGCCGATGTCGCCGCCCTCCTCGATGGTGCCGCTGACTACGACACCTTCTCGCAGGCGCTTGTTCATCATCGCGGCAGATGCAGCTACCGCCATTGCCGCGCCGGCGCTCGGGCCGCCGACTATCTGGGCTTGGCCGCCGTTTATTGAGAAAAGCACGTCAATGCTGGACTGGTCTGCGCGCGATATCTTGGCCGCCTCGCGGACGGCGACTCGCATCGATTCCTGCGTGTCAAGAATGAAGGAGGGGTTGTCGATGTTTATCAGAACTTTTCCGGAGCCGGGCTTTACTTCAACAGTCATCGGGAGCATCAGCCCGTTGTCCTCCTCGTCGACCGCCGCGAGCTGCACCGCTACCTTGCCGTAAACCTGCTCCTCGATAGTGCGGTATTGGGTGTGGGTTGTGAAGTAGTCGAACGAGGCGAACCCGACTGCTACTGAAAGTACAGCTATTATTGCGAGCGCGGCGTAGTTGACCATGCGTTCAATCAACGCGCGGGTGTTATAAAACCGTTGCCTTTCTCGACCGGGTCAGTACTGCTCGGCTATGAACCGCTGGACGATGCCGAGGTCGAGGTAGCGGTTCCTTATTTCATCCGGAAGTAGGTGAAAGTCCTCCACTCGGTTACGGCACGATGGTTCCCCACATCGGCATCGCATCGTCCATAATTGCTCATCGAGCGTTGTGGAGTAATCATAGAAGATTTCCTTTCCAGCAGGAATATCGCGCAGCGCAACCAATTGGAAATCATCTTTTATGCCTGCATTCGGGGTGCAGGAGTGGTTTACAAAAACTCCTGGCGCGAAAAGGTCCAGGTACCGATCGTGCTTTATTTGGACAGGGTCGCCTTCGCGCAGGCCTTTGCCGACTGCATGGAAGAAGTCAATGTCTGGACCCGTGAACAAAAGTATGTCGTCGCCTTTCTTGATTTTCTCTAAGGCGAAAACACCCAAGCCTTTTCCCCAAGGGTCCTCGGTAAAATATGGGTTGTTGCTTTGTGCGATGTGCACCTTGTCTCCGACAAAGTCAGGCCAGGTGTAGATCATTCATCCAGCATAGTGTGGGAAGGAATAAAAGCGTTTTTCTTTTCCGCTGCAAGCTACCCACTTTTCTTTTCGATGCCACGGGAAGCCCTGCTTCCCGATGAAAGAAAAAGGGCAGTGGCAGACGCTCGGGGGTGGCCGCTCCCCGGATCGTTGGGGTGGTCTCGGCTTGCCTCTCTCCTGCGCTCCCGAAAGCGTCCTGCGCGAGTTTTAGTGCTGCTCGGTTCCCCGCCTGACACGGTTCGACCCGCGCGTGACCAAACGGGACAAGAGATCACCGTTGGGCGCGAGGCCTCAGCGACCCAAGAAGCAACGCTCCCCGGGTTCGGCCCTCCCTAAAGCAGGTTTGGAGATTGGAGACTGCTGCCCTCCAGGCCTAGTCCGCCGCCATTCTTTTGGATCTGGTCCTAAATAAATGGCCACCGAAAGCCTTAAATACTTTTATTCGTGTAAATATAGTGAAAAAGTATGTACACCAACCTTGACCGGCCCCTCAGACCATCCAAGCACTTCCAATACACTTGGATGGCTAAATGGGATGTGGACATCCCAACGCTTAGGAGCCTGTTGAAGGAATCGTACAAAATTCAAAAGGAAGGCAAAACCAAGTTGGAGGTTTACTTTCGCCACGGGGGTAGGAGCAAGAAAGTAATACTGGCTGACTTGGGAGACAGCCTCCTTGTAATAACGGGTAGTGAGGGATGAAATGAAAACTAAGAACTGTCCTGTCTGCGGCAAGGGCGATCTGGTCAGAGTAACCGATATAACCGCAGAACTAGGTGGGTATGTTTTTGTTCACAATGGGGTGCGTTGCACCCAGTGCGGCGAGGAGTTTATTGACGAAGCAGACTCGCAGAAGGCCATAGAGGCTGCGCGCAAACTTGGCGTCTGGCCAGAGCCACTAAAACTGTACCGGAAACTCTCCGAGGCGGGGCGCGGCATTGTGCTACGCATACCCAGTGACATAGAGCGGCAACTAAACCTAAAGCCGGGCGAAGAGGTCGCCATCAGCAAAGTCGGCAGGAAGGTAGTAATAGAGCCGCTGTCGGCCTAGTGGCACTCAAACTTGTTAAATAAGGCTAGTCCTTTCTCGCGATTATGAAAAACCGGCTGTAGCTGGTACCGCGCCGGTAGGCTGGGCGCGCTAAGTGCTTTGAAACAATGCAAAAGCCCGATCGGGACAGCAGGTCGCGGAACTCGCCGAGTGAGTAAAAGCTTGCCGTAAAACTTTCCCTTGCTAGCGGATAATACGTCTTGTGCTCGCCGCGCCCGCGAGGAAAATTCAGGAACAGAAAACCTTCTTGTTTGAGCACTCTTGCAAAACCTTTTAGTATCTTCAAACATCCGGGTTTTGGAATGTGCTCAAAAACCCCAAAAGAGTAAACCGCATCAAAGCTTGCTGGCTTGAATGAGAGCCGTTGCAGGTTCATAAACCGGAACCTTGCTTTCGGGACTTTGCGCTTGGCAATCGCTAGCATTTCCGGAGACAAGTCTATTCCTTCCGCGCGGAATCCTCTTTCCAAGAACATTGCTACAGAATCGCCGGCCCCGCAGCCGGCATCGAGCACCTTTGCTCGCGCAGGAAGCAGCGAAAGGAACTCCTCAATGTACTTGTCGTCTGGCGATGCCTTGCCCCAGTATTCTTTCACGTACTCGCTTGCTATGCGCTTGTAGAGTTGCCTTACTTCTTTTGCGCGGTCCACTAGCAACTTACCAGGCTGGGCTTAAATAAATCGGCTTTTTACCCCGTATCGCGCGCTATAGTAGTATAGCGCGTCTTAGCGCACTAGCACGCGCTGTATCGAGGCAATAAAAAGGTTTTTATACTCGATTTGGTTTTTAAAGCCCTAGAGGTGACGTCATGGAAAGTATTGTTAGAAACGCGGTCTCATTGGACCAAAAGAAGCCGGTTAAAGAACCGAGGCTCATCGACGGGCCGAAAATCGTCGTAGTAGGCGTCGGGGGTGCTGGAAACAACTCCGTAAACAGGATTGCTCGTTCTGGGGTGCAAGGCGCAGAGCTTATCGCCCTAAACACTGACAAGCAACACCTGACACTAGTCCACGATTCTGTCAAGAAGGTCTTGATAGGGCAGAGCGTGACTAGGGGACTGGGAGCTGGCGGCTACCCGGAAGTAGGCGCGAAAGCCGCGGAAGTATCGCGCGCGGCGCTGTCCCAGATCTTGGACGGCACAGACCTGCTGTTCCTGACCGCAGGACTGGGCGGCGGCACAGGGACCGGAGCGGGCCCGATAGTCGCAGACGTGGCAAAGGAGCAGGGAGCGATCGTCATCGCGATGGTCACTTACCCGTTCCGCCTAGAACGCGCAAGACTGCTGAAAGCGGACGAAGGATTGAACAAGCTGCGACGCGTGGCGGACACGGTCATCATAATCGACAACAACCGCCTCGTGGAGCTCGTGCCGAACCTGCCAATCGAGCAGGCGTTCAGCGTGGCTGACGAAGTAATCGCACGCGCAGTCAAAGGGATTACGGAAACAATCACCACGCCATCCCTCATCAACCTGGACTACATGGACGTGCGCGCGGTAATGACCCAAGGCGGAGTCTCCGTAATCAGCGTGGGCGAGTCAAAAGGACACCAGCGCGTTGAAGAAGTGGTCGAGGACACGCTCAAGAACTCGCTGCTCGACGTCGACTACGCGGGCGCAAAGGGCGCGCTCATCCACATAACCGGAGGGCCCGACCTGACACTGGGAGAAGCCAACCAGATAGGCGAAAAACTCACCGAGGCAATCGACCCCGGCGCGACCGTCATCTGGGGCGCACGCATCATCCCGGAGTACGAGGGCAAGGTCGAAGTGATAGCAATCATGACCGGCGTCCGATCCCCCAACATCAAAGGACCGATGAGCGAATCCTTGTCGGCAACCGAAAGGAGCGAACGCGAACTGGACATGAACCTGGGAATCAGCTACCTCAAGTAGGGCCACCCACAGAGACAAGCTGATACCAGCTCCGAGAAATCGTACGAAACCCCTGCTAACAAAGCGCGCCCGGTTTTAAGGGCGCGCATAACTATTTTTAACTTCAAACTACAACTACGCAACCAATGGAAGAACAGCAGCAACCGCGAACTGGGGCAGCCAAGCCAATCCACGCGCCCGACTTTCCAGACATTACAAAGGCAGGTACTGTCCAGAACCCAAAGACACGCAGGCAGCGGGCGATAGCAGGACTGGCACTAAACGTTTTCACCATCCCGGGCTTTGGGACGATCTACGCGGGCAGCAAGCTTGCAGGCCTGCTGCAGATTGCCGTAGAAGCTGTAGTAATTGTTGGCTCAATACAGTTAAAGGCAATCACCTCATCGCAGGCAATACTGATACACTTTGCCAACGCGCTCGCAGGCATCGGAATACCATTGTACTATTATTTGCGGGCAAAGCCAGAGCCTAGCGATGCCGAACAAGACGGGCAAGCAGACCAACAACCTCCCCGTCCGTAACCTCGCGAAAGTCGGAATAGTATTGGCCCACCGCCGCAAAGCCGGGGTCCTGCACGAGGCAGACGACTTCGCAGTCGCCTTGAAGCGCAGACACGCTTTCGGGAGGAGCAACAGGCACGGCCAGCACGAGCCTTTTCGGTTCTAGTTTCTTCACAGCCAGCACGGCCGCACGGGTCGAAGCGCCAGTAGCAATGCCGTCATCAACAATAACCACTGTTTTGTTCCTCAGCGAGGGCAGCGGCTTCCCCCCGCGGAACAGCTTGACGCGCTCAGCGACCTCTTTCTGTTTTTCCCGCACAACACGCGCGATGTAGTCGCCGAAATTGCCAGCAAACTCGTTCAGCACCACGATCCCGTTCTCGCTTACCGCCCCTGCAGCGAACTCTGGCTGGCCGGGCGCGCCGACCTTGCGGGCGACGACAACTGTCAGAGGCGCTTTCAGCTCTCTTGCCACTTCTGCCGCCGGGACAACGCCGCCGCGAGGCACTCCCAGCACTATCACATTGGAAAGCTTGAGCTTCTTCAACTCTCGGGCGAGCTTCTTGCCGGCGTCAACGCGGTTGAGGAACATTGATTTGGAGAACGAAGTAAGGGTTTAAAACAATGGAAGCCAAACCCTAGTGTGAAGTTTAGGAAGATACTCTCTCTGGTGGGGCAGGACAAGCTGTCGCAGGAAAACTGGGCGAGCGTCAAGTCGCTTGGAGAAAAGTTTGTCTCGCTGCCAAAGGACAGCTCCAAGCTCACCGAAGAAGTCAATGACGCCGATTGCCTGCTGATGCAGTTCCTCCCAAAGGTTGACGCAGGAGTTATCGATTCTGCGCCGCAGCTGAAGTATATCGGGGCGCTCGCAACCGGCTACGGCAACATTGACGTCGGGCACGCAAAAAGGAAAGGAATAGTCGTCTCAAACGTGCCCGGCTATGCCACAGAGGCTGTTGCCGAGCTGGTTTTTGCTGTTGTTCTAGAGAGATTCCGCGAGTTGGGTGGGGCGCTCCAGCAAGTAGCCAGCGGCGACGTCTCCGAGTCTTCTTTCTTTAGCACGCGCGAGATCGCGGGAAAGAAATTCGGCGTGGTCGGCGCTGGCCGAATAGGTTCGCGCGTGGCAGAGATCGCGCGGGCTTTCGGGGCTGATGTTTGTTACTGGTCGAGGAACAGAAAACCTGACCTCGAAAGCAAAGGAGTCAAGTTTGCAGAGCTGGACAAGCTCGTAAGTGAATGCGAGATTGTTTCCCTGCACGCGGCACTTGCAAAGGGCACTGAAAGCCTGCTGAACGAGGCACGCCTGAACAAGCTGAAGAGCGGCGCGCTCTTGGTAAACTTGGCGCCGAACGAACTCGTCGACCTCAATGCGCTGGACAAGCGCCTCGCGGAAGGCGACCTGACTTACGTCATGGACCATTCGGACGAGCTCTCTCCAGAGCAGTTGAAGATGTTGCAGGCGCGCAAGAACTGCGTCATCTACCCGCCGATCGGCTACACCACTCAAGAGGCCACGCGCAACAAGCAGGAGATCTTCGTCTCGAACATCGAGAACTTCCTGGCCGGGAAGCCGGCAAACGTGGTGGACTGAATTAAGTTAAGCTTATAAAGTTGGGCCGCTGAATAGTAATTAATATCGCCCCCGGCATGGTTTGGGGCAACCCAGGCAATACCGGACCTTCTGCTTCTTGCGAAACGATTATAAACAAGTTAAAGCAAATCTTAGTAATAACGACGCCAGTATGGTCTCGGGCGACCGAGGCAATACTGGACCTCTTGCTTGCGGAACTATTATAAACAAGTTAAAACAGATCTTAGTAATATCCACGCCGGTATGGTCCTGGAGAAATCCATGGCAATACCGGACCTTTCGCTTACTTTCTAACTAAGTGTTCTTTTAGGATTGAATCCAACACCAGACAATTATTACATGATTCTAGAAGGCGTGGTGATCTACCTCTATAGAAGCAGGCAATCGTTACATTCTTTCCCAAGGATCTAACGCGTTCAACCAGCGGTACGAAGTCGCCATCCCCACTAACAAGGATTGCCGCATCATACTTGTTTTCGTAAGCAAGCGAAAGCATATCGACAGCTAAATTAATGTCATCTCCCTTTATTTCATATCTTACGCTGCCGTCTTGCAATCTAGTTTTCCTCATGTGACACACAACAACATTAAATCCAGGTATTGCCTTAAGCTTAGAGAAGAAGCTTTGCTGTTTCCAATATGCTTGTTCATTTCTTGTTATGTCTAGTGATGCGTTATAGTAGTAAGCTCCAACCAGTGTTCTGTTTTGCTTCAAAAGTTCCATAAGTTTGTTGAAGTCTACTCGCGTGTCGCTTATGTTAAAGGTTTCCTTCAGCCCATGATATAAGTTGCTGCCGTCGATGAAGATCGCCACGCGCTCGCTCATCCCAACCGCCGCTTGGAGATGCAGAGAACGCTTTGGGTCTCCGTATCCTGTGTGTGGGTTACGCGGATGAGGAACACAGATTTTCCAATGGTCAGTTTTCGGGTCGCGTGTACATTTCCTTGCTTTATTGCCTTATGGTCGGGCTGCAGGACTGTCGCGATGGCGCTCTCGAACGGCACTCGCTGGGCGCGGAGATCGCGCTTCGCGTGTTCTGTGAAAACAATGTGCACGCCGAAACAATCATGCAGGGCGGCTTTAAGCGTTTCCCAACCGATCTGAGTTAATTCTGGTTTTAACTCCGCGCGGTTGTTTAGGGTTACACGCGGCAGTTTTCGGCAAAATCGACGCGTTTGAGTATATCATCGCGCCCGTACTCCAACATCAAGGCCGGCTCGCGCGTGGTGGGTGGCTTTCCGCGCGCGAATGAGAGGGCTGCGTCAAAGAGCTGGCTCGAGTAGGGCGCTTGTTTTGTGAGAAAGTCTATTGATGCCACTATTGTAAGAAGCTGGTGTTCAGAGAGCCTGAGCCTGCGGTGCCTGATTTCAGCTGCTATTGCCTTGGCGTTTATGCGTTCTTTCACTGCGGCAAGTTTTGCCTCGCGCTCTACCGCTGGGGACCAGTTAAGTCCTTGGTAGAGGCCGTTGATGGCGTTCTCTATGCGGTATTCCGGGTCGTTGAGCAGCCTGTACGCAGGGTCTTTGGTTGGCCGCATGAGCAAGTGAGGGCCGGCACTCTTAATTAATACTATCTTCTACCCTTTGACCCGCCACCCTTTGATCCACCCCCATTTGATCCGCCCCCGCGATTTCCGTTGCTAGGCGCTGGCGCTGCTCTGGGTGTTGGAGCTGGCGCAGGCCTTGACACTGGAGCGGGCGCTCTGGGCGCCGGAGCTGGCGCAGGCCTTGACACTGGAGCGGGCGCTCTGGGCGCCGGGGCGCTCGGCTTTGGTGGTGATTGTTGAGGCGCGGGCTTGGGTTGTGACTGGTAGGCTGGCGTGGGTTTAGGCGGCGCGGGTTGTGGTGGGGCAGGCTTAGCGGCCGGCTGTGTGGCTGTGGGCTTGGCGGCCTGTTGCGAGACTGGCGAGTAGCTAATGGATGGCGAGGTGGTCGGCTTGGCAGCTTGCTGGTTTATTGGTGAGTAGCTTTGCTGGTTTGGGGAAGTTGTTTGTTTTGCAGCCTGCTGGGCTACGGGGGTGTATGATGGAACCGGACTGGGCTGCGGCGCTGGCTGCGGCTTTGGGATTCTAATCAAGCTCGACAGGGCTGACCCAACTCCCGACAGGGCTGACTTGACTCCCGACAGGGCTGACTTGACTCCGGATGTGACGCTTGAAAGCAACGATTGCTTCTGTTCTTGCGCGGGCTGCTTCGCTTGCGGTAGAGGGGCAGGCGCCTGCGTCTTTGGCGGGTTTAGCAAGCTCAACGCAGGCAGCGGCAGGATGGCAGGCAGCAGGGTGTTGGACTTCACCGCGGTGTCCTTTAATGCTTGGAAGCCAGAAGCGAGCGACTTGCCGGCATCTCTTAGGATCGGACTGGGGTTTGTAGTTGCGAGCTTTTGGCCGTACCTTATTACTTCATCAGTGGCAGCGAACGCCTTTCCCGGGTTGGCGTACTTGCTGACGTCTATTGCGAGTTTTGCCACCTTCGGGTCCCTGATGGATGTGATGATATCGGTCACTTTTTCGTTGAGCATTTTGTTTTCTAGTATTAGTTCCTTGGCTGGCTGTGTCAGCTTGCTGATTGGCTCCCACACTTTAGGGGCGCCTTGTCGTAATCCCTGATGGGTTATTTCGTGCTCTATCAGCTGTGGAATGTCGGCTTTTGTTACCAGCTTTGCGCCTTGTTGAACGCCTCCTTTCAACAGGTCGCTGCTGAGGCCGATGAAGCCGTGCTTTGGCATAGTGAGCGCCAGATCGGTTCCGTGCTGGCCAATGTTTTGCAAGAAGTGCACGCTTGGCTCTATCTTGACCCCTAATGTTTCGGCCTCGCGCTTTGCGAAGTTGAGCCAAGGCTTCAGCTCTCCAGCCCCAACGCGCACGACGTCCTTCGCGAAATTGTCGGGAACCCGCTGCACGCCTTGCTCGAACGACCACAACGCTACTTCTTTTGCGCTGTTTACCGCACCGGCGGCTTTCTGGCCGCCACGCTGCACCAGACTACCGAGTCCAGAGCTGACCTTTGAACCGAGCCATGACGCCCCTTGACCGGCTTTTGATGCTGCCTTGCCACCCACGTCTATGAAGCCGTTCCATGCTCGCCTTGCTGCTCCTCCGAGCGCCGCTTTCGCGTGTCCTGTAGCCTCGCCCAGCCTTGCTCCCGTGTGGCCGAGCAATTCTGCGGCCGGCCGGGCGAGCTTGCCCGCTGCCTCTAGCGCGGGCCTTGCCAGATGGCTCCCGACCTCTAGGGCCCGCACGCCGCCAGGCAGCGCGCGTATTGCGGCGCCGGCGCTGCGCAGCCCGATGCCAGCGCCCCTCGCTATCAGGCCCACGCCCAGCACAGAGACAACGTTGATCGCGGTGTCGAGAATTGAAGTCTGGTAATGGGCTGTCTGCGGGTTGTACGAGATTCCCAGCCCCCAGTCCAGCGCAGTGTCGATTATGAGGTTGCGCTCGGACGGCGGCTTGCTCGCGAAAGGAATGTCATGCTTTTTAGTCAGGAAGTTCCACACCCCCCCGAGGAAGCCCCCGGCCTTGCCGGCTCCATCAGCCACCGCGTGGCCTGCAGAGCTTGCGCCACTAACGGCAGCACTTCCAACTGCCATTGCTCCGCCAAGCCGCAACCGGCCAACAGCACCCACAACACACGCAACAGCGCCGCCAACGGCAACCGCACCACAACTTGCTGCAGTGCGGCCGGCAGTGTTT
>JACOVT010000044.1 GCA_016177165.1 Microcaldota archaeon | reverse complement strand
GTTATACAACGATGCCGTGACGATCTACAACACGCGCATCGACTCGATCCCCGACCTGTTTGCCGCTAGGTTACTCCGGTTCAGGCCAGAGCCGCTCTTCAAAGTTGCGGAAGAGGAAAAACAGGTGGTGCAGGTTCGGGTATGACGCGGTTCGGGCATACGCGGTCCAGGCATGACGGCCATCGCGCATCGTCGTAGCGGACTTCGTTAAGCTTTTATACTGTGGTTGCGATAGTTGGTTATGGACTCCGAGCTTGTCAGTTCTCCCCAGTTTACAAACGAGCTCGCGCTCAAGATAGCAGGCGAAATCACACTTTCGCAGAACCCCGGCGCCAGCTTGAAGAAGTGGAGAGAGATATTCAGCATACAGCAGACCGAGCTGGCCGAATACCTGAAGGTCACGCCCAGCACCATCTCGGACTACGAGGGAAACCGCCGCGCGAGCCCGGGCATACAGGTGATCAAGCGGTTCGTGAACGCGCTCGTCGAGCTGGACAAGCAGAAGGGGTCATGGATCATGAAAAAGATGGACACCAACAATGCCGGCAAGAAGGACATTTACACCGTAGGTGAGTTCAGCGAGCCGCTGTCTGCCAAGGAATTCTGCAAGAGGATCGAGGCCCGCGTGCTCACCAACGACTCGAGGGTTGCGAACATAAAGCTCAACGGCTGCACCGTCGTGGATGCGATGCGCGCCATACTCGAGCTTCCGAGCGAGGAGTTCATGAAGCTTTACGGGTCGAGCACCGAGCGCGCCGCGGTGTTCACCAACGTCTCTCTCGGGCGCGGGCCGATGATAGCCATACGAGTCCTTGGTCTCAAGCCTGCTCTGGTTGTTTTCCAGAACATTGCCGACGTCGACAAGCTGGCGCTCAAGATATCAGAGATCGAACGAATACCCATCGCCGTTACGGCACTCCCTATTGAAGAAATAAAGCGCCGCGTGATAAGCTGATGTTCGGCATAGTGGGCTGGGGGGCGTATGTTCCGCAATTCCGCATACGCGTCGACGAGATCGCCCGCGTGTGGGGCCGCGAGCCGCGCGAAATCACGGACGGCCTTGGCGTTTCTGAAAAAGCGGTAGCCAACTACGACGAAGACACTGCCACTATTTCAGTGGAGGCTGCGCGCAACGCGCTCCGGCGGGGGCAAGTCAACTCCAAAAAGATAGCTGCGGTCTTCGTGGGCTCCGAGAGCCACCCTTACGTTATCAAGCCCACCGCGGCAACGGTGGTTGAGGCTATCGGGGCGTCGCCGTACCTTACCGCAGGCGACTTGGAGTTTGCCTGCAAGGCCGGAACAGCAGGAATGCAGGCCTGCCTTGGAATGGCAAAAAGCGGCATGGTTGAATACGGCATGACGATAGGGACCGACACGGCCCAAGGCCGGCCAGGAGACGCTCTCGAATATACTGCAGCAAGCGGCGGAGCCGCGTTCATTGTCGGCGCCAAGCCCGCAGCCGAAATAATCGATACTTGTTCCTACACGACGGACACGCCTGACTTTTGGCGCCGCGAAGGCGCCGAGTACCCATCACACGGCGGGCGATTCACGGGCGAGCCGGCGTACTTCAAGCACGTGGTCGAATGCACCAAGCAGTTGCTTTCCAAAACCGGAACAAGCGTCAAGGACATCGATCAGGTGATATTTCACATGCCCAACGCCAAGTTCCCTTCACGCGCTGCCAAACTGCTCGGTATTCCTCCAGAAAAGATGGAGCGCGGCCTCGTCGTGAAGAGCATAGGCAACACCTATTCCGGATCCTCGCTCTTGGGGCTGGCACGCGTGCTTGACCAAGCCAAGCCCGGCGAGACCATACTGGTAACCTCTTTTGGTAGCGGTGCCGGATCAGACTCCTTCCTGTTAAAAACCACGAAGGAGATCGCCGGCCTCGCAGAACGCGCGCCGACCACCCAGTCGTACATCGACCGCAAGAAATACCTGGACTACGCCGTTTATGCAAAGATCCGGAGGAAAATCAAGCACGAGTGATGCAATGGAAATACCTTTAGAGAAGCAGGTCGAAATAGTACGCAATGGCATGTTCTACTGGATGCGCGAGTCATTCACTGCCTTGCGTTCCTACCCGGGCGGCATTGGCAAATGGCAGCACATGATGCATGCTGCCCTGACAGCGGGTTATGAAAAGCAGGGAGCTCCACGAAACTCTGGCCCGCAGGGATTCTTGGAGCACGTTGTGGCGCGGGACCTAATGCTGGGACTCCCGGCAGGTGGCGAGGTCCTCAGCGAGGACAAGTTTGTCTACTGGATCCAAGATCCATTCATCGTGTTGAAGGAAAAAATTGGCGAGGAAGACTACGAACAGATAAGCACTCATGGTTACGTCAAAACAAAGCTAGATTACTTCTGTCCGGGCTGGCATGCAACGCTTGCAAAGAGTTGCTGGAGAGGAAACGAGCGTTCAGAATGGATCATCGAAAAGTGAGCCCATGCGTAAGGTTGGAATTATTGGTTGCGGATTGACAAGGTTTGGCGAGCACTGGGGTGAGGGTTTCCGCGAGCTCGCTGGAGAAGCCGGCCTTGCGGCCATCGGGGACGCGGGCCTCACCGGCAAGGAGATAGAGGCAATCTACGGCGGCAACATGAGCGCCGGCAGGATGGTCGGGCAGGAGCACATAGGCGCGCTCATCGCAGACCAAGCCGGCCTCAACCCGATACCAGCGACGCGCGTAGAGGCCGCGTGTGCTTCCGGCGGACTCGCTGTGAGGGAAGCCTACATTTCCGTCGCCTCGGGCCTTTACGATTGCGTGATCGCCGGAGGCATCGAGAAAATGACCGACATTTCAACAGAACAGGCTGCCACCACCCTGATGGGCGCAGGTGACCAAGAGTGGGAGATGTTCTTCGGCGCCACTTTCGCGGCGCTCTACGCAATGATCGCCCGCAGGCACATGCACGAGTACGGAACGACGGAAGAACAGCTGGCCGCGGTCGCGGTGAAGAACCACGAGCATGGCTCGCTTAACGAGAAAGCCCACTTCCAGAACAGGATCACAATGGAGCAGGCGCTCAACTCGCCGAAGATTTCCGACCCGTTAAAGCTTTATGACTGCTCGCCGATATCTGACGGCGCTGCCGCGCTGGTGATCGCCTCGGAGGACTTCATCAAGAGGCACAAGAAGGAAGCGGTCTGGATAGCCGCGAGCGCCCAAGCGTCTGACACGCTGGCGCTTCACTCGCGCAAGTCGTTCACCACGCTGGCCGCATCTGTGGAAGCAGGCAGGCAGGCGTTCAAGCAGGCGGGCATTTCTGTCAAGGACGTTGATGTCGCGGAAGTCCATGACTGCTTCACGATCGCAGAGCTGCTTGCCTTGGAGGATTTGGGCTTCGCCAAAAAAGGTGAAGCAGGCCGCGAAATCGCGGGCGGCCGTTTCAGGCTGGGAGACTCGCCCACAATAAACTCTAGCGGGGGATTGAAGGCGTGCGGCCACCCTGTTGGAGCCACGGGGGTCAAACAGGTCATCGAAGTGGTTGACCAGCTGCTTTGCAGGAACGGAAAAAGGCAGGTCAGCGGAGCAGAGGTCGGGCTCACCCACAACGTGGGTGGCTCGGGAGCGACCTGCGTCGTACACGTGCTGAGGAGATAATAATGACCCATAGGAAAAGCCTTTCCCTGAACTGGAGGAGAATACCCGAAAGGTATCAGCTGCTCGGGAACGAGTGCGCCACGTGCGGGGCGGTCTTTTTCCCGCCTAGAGCCTTATGCTCCAAGTGCCGCCGCAAAGGGACCCTCGAGGACAAGAAACTGGGTGGGTTGGGCGAGGTCTTCACGTTTACCGCGGTGAGGTCGCCGCCAGAAGGCTTCGAACACCAGATCCCATACGTTCTGGCAATAGTCAAGCTGAAGGAAGGACCATTCATCACGGGAATGGTCACGGACGTGGAACCGCAAGAGGTGTCCATAGGAATGCCCGTGCGTTCGGTCTTCCGGCGCATCAGCGAGGATGGAAAGCACGGCGTCATCAACTACGCGTTCAAGTTCGTGCGCGCCTAGCAACGCAAACATTTATATACACTTAACGCACATAAGTTATGTGGTGATCGTGTGACTACCATGACTCTTGCAGTGCCAAGCGAATTAAAACATAGGATGGAGCAGTTTTCAGAGATAAACTGGTCCGAAATTGCCCGCCAAGCGTTCATGCAAAAGATTGCAGACTTGGAGTTCCTTAGGCGGGTAACGTCAAAAAGCAAGCTCACAGAGGAAGACGCCCTCCGGCTGGGTGCCGACCTGAATAGGAAACTATCAAAAAGGTACCTTTCCTAACAGGATCGATGGATCTCATAGTTGACGCCAACGTCCTATTTGCCGCGCTAATAAAGAAAGGAATAACGCAAGAACTTTTACTCAGGAACGACTTTCACCTGTTCGCGCCAGAATTCGTGCTAGAGGAGTTTGGCAAGTATTACGACTTGGTAGTGGCCAAAACAGAAATGATGCGCGAAGAGTTTTACGGTGTCATTGGCGTGTTCCTTAGGAACGTGGCACTAATACCGGCAAGTGAACTAAAGCCTTTCTTGCGCAAGGCAGCGCTAGTTTCCCCTGACGTGAAGGACGTTCCATACGTGGCCTTGGCGCTTAAACTTGGCGCACCAATCTGGTCCAACGACCGGGCGCTGAAGCAGGGCCAGAAAGAGGTAAAAGTCTACAACACTAGCGAGCTTGTAGGTGCGTGAGCCAGTGGGAATTCTGTCAGGACTTTTTAAAAAACAAGCGCCCGTGGAAACAGATGGCGCTGCGCTCGTTTCGCAAGCGCTTAGTCAGATAAAAGGAGTCAACGCTGCAATCGAGTCGCTCTCAAGCGCAGACGCGGCAGCGGAGCCGCGCCTCAAGGCGGCGGCGGTTGAGTCGCGCAACCAGCTATGCATCAAGCTCTCGAAACTTTTTGAGTCAATGGGCCAAAAGCAGCCGTCCGAGTTCTCGCATCACCTTTCCTCGGTGTTGCGCGAAGCTGCCGCAACCAACCTTAAGCACAGGTATTACTGCGGCCTTGTTTTCAGGCGCCAAATGGCCGAGCTGTCAAAGCAGCTAAACATGCTGAACGAGTCGTCCGTTCGCTTGGAGCAGTTCTCGGCAATTGAACGCGAGCGCCTCAGGCCCCAACAGGAAAAGGAATCGCGTGAACGGGAGCTAAAGCAGCTTGGAGAAAAGCTGGCGGGCACGGAAAGCCAGCTCTCAGAGCTCTACTCCCTCAAGAAGGTACTGGAAGACTCTGTCAGCGACCCGAGGCACGCCGCCTGCAAAGAGAGCCACGAGATGGCGCTCGCCGACCGCGGCAAGTCACTGGCCGAAAAGCAGGCTATTGAATCGGCGGTTTTCTCGGTGGTGGCGCCATCCTCGCGCACATTCAAGAAGTACATCAAGCTGTGCAACCTTGACGCCAGAATGCAGGGGCTCCTCCAGCTCTACATAGAAGACCCCGCCAGCGCTGCCGCAGCAGACGTGGGAAAAGACTTGCGCATAATACTCGACGACATCAGGAGGGTCTCAAAACAGCTTTCCTTGGACGCCAAAGACTTGGAGAAACTCTCACTACTCTACAAGCACGTGGAAGACGGTTCTTTCTCCGGGATGGCCTCGAGGTTGGGCAGGCTGCGCCAGCAACTGGTAGAGAAAGAGGCACTCGCCCGGACTTCAGCAGAAGCCCTGCTGGTGTCGCAGTCGGAGTTCGAGGCCGCTGCGAGGGAAAAGTCAATGGTCGAGTCCCGCATCTCAAGCCTTGAAGAGATCAAGCGTGACCTGCTCGCGCGGTTAGGCCCGACCACAGCTGGGTGAAAACCATGCTGGCCCGCGCGGTGCACTCCCCTAACGCACCAGCGGTGCGTATGCGCACCGTCACTTCATGATCGCCCGCCATTGGTTCGTGCATGATCCTATAAGCACTTTTTTCCTCATCAAAATAGTTAGGCGATTCAACGCTCCCGACCAGTTTTCCGTCCTCGTAGAACTCCGCCTTGCCGTAAGGCTCGTTGTCGAGCCATGCCTCGTAGCCGATGACGCGTGCCACGCTTGGCCATACAGGCATGCCATCATACACGACTGTCAAGTGCGCGGTGTTGCACGCCACCTTGGTGTGCGACCCGACCCACGGGCCCGGAACGGCTAACGCTACCGGTAACAATAGCAATGCAACAGCGAGCCTGGCTTGCACGCCAAGATTATGCCGGCCGGCTTAAAAAGACTGCTAAGGCTTTACGGCAATCCCTGAAGTGAAAACAAGTTTGCCGGCAATCATCGCCTGCGAGAACGGGCCGGTTGCTCTTGGAGCGCCGGTTGTTTCGACTCGAGTTTTCATTGGCTCACTACAATAACGGTTTCACGGCGTCGGTGAATTTCTGGAAGTTGATGTCGACGCTCTCCGCGTAGCGCGTGTTGAGCGGAAGGGAGGATTTCAGCATGTCCGGCATCGGGTACTGGCTCGCCAAGAACATGTTGCGGGGCTTGAGGAAGTAGGACACGGCTTGCACGTCGCCGGCGTCCTTTGCAGAGAACCTCGGCTTTGTAAGGATTGTTAGCTGCAATGGCTTGAGGTGGGTGGTCAGCCTTACCGCGGTTTCGCGCACCGGGTTGCGCGAGTCAAACTGGCCTAGCGCCTTTTCGCCAAGCGAGTACATCGAGGCGTGCTCCCCGCGCATGCAGGCCAAGTCAAGCATTATCGTCTTTGGCCCGTCGGATAATGGAACTAGGAAGTATGGTTTGTACCAGAAAGAGAAGTCCCTGCCAATGGAATCGCGCACAATAATGGTAGGCGGACCCAGCGTTGGCTTCTCGACGGTCTTCTCGACGCTCACCCTCAGGCGTTTCGGCTTCAACGATTCCATCAGGCGGAAGAACAGGTTCATCTCCCACTCTAGGCGGGGCACGTCCACCCCTTCCCGCGCCTCGAAGAAATACTTCAGCCTGTAAAGGTCGGCTGCGCCCGCATCCTTAAAGCGGCGTTCGTGCTCGTCGAAAAATTCCAGGAGGGTGGTCACGATAAGTAGACACCGGTCTTTCTTAAAAGGCTGCTCTTATACCCGTTGCTGGTTAATCCGAGTTAAGAAAAGCTTTTATACCAGCAAGTGAAAGAATGCTCAGGACGCGCTTAGCACGTCCTTCACCCTCCCTTGACCAGGCTAGGACACTCCGGCACTTTCTTTTCACGGGCTAGCTTCCGCCGGGTATTGTTCTTAATCATTTTGCAACTGTAATTAACCTAGTCGAAGGTGTAAACTCCGAACGATCTCATAGTCCCTGCCGCGTGGAGAATAGGAACGCTTATAAACTCTGTCCGCGGAATCACCCAGTCTGAAAAGGGCTAAACACCTTTTTCCAGACGCGTCACCGTTGAGTTGCGGGAGGCACCGCGTCTCCCTCAACTCTTTTTAACAAACTTCAAAAACTAGCTAAAGCAATCCAAGTTGAAAATTGAAGAAATAGCGAGAGCCGGTTACTGGCTCTCGACCTTGAAGTAGGCGTTGCATCCCCGGAGCGTCTCGTGCACCTTGTCAGAAAGCGAGAATATCTCTTCAAGGTCGGCGTTCCGCTTCCAGTCATACTCGTAGTCGTACGCGCCTTTCGTGACCTTGAAACCGAGGCCAGTCAGGCGTTTGGTGATCTCCGAAGACTTTCTTCCTTCGCTGTTGAACCAGACCAGCAGGTAAGTTTTCATTGCTACACCGTTTCGCTCTTGAACACCACTTTCCCGTTCTTCAGCCGGGCCTGCAGCCTGTCGTTGAGCGCCAGTATCTCCTCGTTGCTCACGCTCCGGGAGCCCCAGTCGTACTCGAAATCATAATTGCCCTTCAATGGGCGGAAGCCGAACTTCTCCACCTGCTGCACCACTTGCGTCGGCTTGGCGCCGTCGCTGTTAAACCAAAGCGAGAGGTAGGTCTTCACGCCGGGATGACGAGCTGGTGATATTTAAGGGTTTGCGCGCTCGAGTCGCTGGGATCTGTACAGCCTGGGATAAAGTATTCCCGGGTCAACATTGTGCTGCTCCAACCGCCTGGCTATTTCTCTCAACGGCACATGTCTTTTCTTTAGGTCTCCTATGAATAAACGTATGCCGCGGCTCACTACAAGTGATTTCCTGACGGGTGGATCAATGCGCATAGCCGGGTCACGATGCATTTCATCGGCAATCTCGCGGCCCATCTCATTGATCAGCGGGCGGAACCGGCTTATCTTGTTAACCCCGCTCTGTGCTTTCGACACCATCGGCCCCTTGTTCAGCAGCGGAATGCCGAGCGCATTGAAGTGGCCGATGAGCGCATCGCGACTTAAACCTAGGCGGCGGGCTATTTCATAGCTGGATAGGTTTTGTGTATAATACATTCGCGCTAACCTGAGGCGGTACTCGCGTAGCATTCTCGAGTAGCCCATTATTCTCCGGGGCGTGTAATGGCTATGCTTGGGCAGCCTGGGTAGCTGTCCTTTAACTATCACGCTGTGGAACAGGCGCTGCCTTGCCTGCTCGGCGGGGCCATTAAACATATCCCACGGGTTCCTTTCAAGCATTCTGGGTATATTGCGTGGGTTTGCCACGACAGATGGGTTGAGGTGTCTTTCCCTCAGGACGGGTAACGTGCTTCTGCGCGTGACCCTTGCCTGTGACCCGGCCCAGAACAGCGCGCGTGAAATGTCGGTAAACCGCCGGTCCGGTGGGTGTCTCTGGCCAAGCTTTGGCATAAATATAGGTGGAGCGCAAAGCCTTTAACAGTATCGTCGCGTGAAATCCCCACACTTTGGTGTGGGATACCCGTGGGGCTTTTATGGTTTTGCGCTAAAAGAATAGCGTGAAAGCCGCGATAGTGGCCGGAGGGGACGGGGCGCGATTTTCTCCGGGCAAAACCACGCTCAAGCCGCTGTTGCCAGTGAATGGCGTGCCGATAATCGATAGGATCATGCGCTCGCTTGAAAAGGCAGGCGTTACTGAAGTTGCCGTTATAATCCGGGACAAGCGTGAAGTGAAGAAGCACCTGAATGCAGGCAACTGGCATGTCAAGCTCCACTTTATAGAGGCAAACACCAAGAACGCGGCCGAATCAATGCTGGCCGCCGGCTCGCACTTCCGCGGCGAGAAAGAGAAGTTCCTCTTCATCCTGGGCGACCTTGTTTTCGGGCAAGAAGTAATCAGCGGCTTGATAAAACGCGCAAAGGGCGCCGATTGCGAGCTATTGATGGGTGTGAGCAAGGAACGCACGCTCGACGTGATTGCCGCCGTGGACTCGCAGTGGCGCGTTACCGATTACGGCTACGGGATAAACGGCAACTTCCACGGCGCAGGCCTGTTTGCCATTGAGCCAAGGCTGTTCAACGACCTGCCGCAAGATGGGGCGCTAGGCGAGTTGGAGAAAGGAGTCGACCTGATAAGGTACTGGCTTTCAAAGGGTCATTCAATAATGGCTTTCGATACTCCGGGCGTGGTGGATGTGGACACGCCTGAAGACCTGGAGCGCGCCAACCAGTTAGCAAAGCGCATGGACTTGGTGGAAACTTGAGGCAAACAGTTTACGAGCCCGGACAGGACTCGCTCATGCTCTTGCGGATCGCGGAGCGCGTGCCTGCCGGTTCGCGAGTGCTGGACGTCGGGTGCGGTTCCGGAATAATCAGTGTTGCAGCCGCGAGCGCCGGGGCGGTTGTAACCGCGGTTGACGTAAACGATCGAGCCGTAGAGTCGACAAGGAGGGCAACCGCCGGCCTTAACGTGCATGTCGCCAAATCAGGCTTGTTACAAAATGTTCGTGGCGGGTTCGATTACATCTTCTTTAACGCCCCATACCTGCCAGCATCGGCGGATGGCGCGGACGATGCCGCGTGGACTGGGGGAAAAAGCGGCAATGAACTAATCTTTTCATTCCTTTCGCAAGTGCGCGGCCACCTCACAGAGAAAGGCCGCGCCTTCTTCACCTGCTCGAGCCTCGCTGGCTTCGGGGCGTTAGAGAAAAAATTGGGCGAACTGGGTTTCCGGTTCCGCGTCGCGCTTGAGGAACACGCCGGCTTGATGGAGACGCTCCGCGTCTACCAAGTTTGGTGAGGATACGTTTAAATACTAGTTTGTAAGTAATTATTACTAGTTGATAACTTTTAGTGATTAATATGCAGAGACAAATTCAAGTATCGCAGCATTCTCCCACCCTCAACACGATAGTAATGGTTGAGGAGACGATCAAGAAAGCTGATGAAAGCCTGCTTACCGTAGCACAACTGAAAAAAAGACTCCCCAGGCAAGTGAACAGCAACACCCTCAATAC
>JACOVT010000045.1 GCA_016177165.1 Microcaldota archaeon | reverse complement strand
CGTGGAGGAGAACCGCGGCCAACTTGGAAGCTGCGCTGGGTATTGGTTTTAGGGTGCTCCACAGCAGGATGAGGCGGTTGAGGAAAACCTATGGGTACGGGTTCCCGCTGGTTCAGAAAGAGGCGTCCCAGCTGGTGTGGGTCCATGGCAACCGCATTGGCGCGCCGCTTTCGAGAGAGCTGGTGATAACTCCCTCGGAAGCAAACGCGTTGAATAAGTGGGGCGAAGCGATGCGCGCAGGAAGGTTTACCCACCGCGGGCGCCCGGCAGGGATGACGCCGTACGAGTACGGAAAAATGAAAACAACGCTGAAAGAGATTAGCGCCAAGAGCGGCAGTCATGCCCGTGGAAAGCCAGAGGGCATGCGTGCCGTGGTGGGCTCTACCATGGTTCCGGTCACTGCAGGCGGCAGGACCCTGTTGGTAAAGCCCTACCTTGCCGAGCTTGCCGATGTTTTCCGGGTGCTCGAGCGCGAGAATAGATTGGGCATTCCGGCAATCGCGAAACTGTTGAGGGAGCGGGGCCGCATAGTCAATAGGAAGTTAGACGACGAATACGTCGGAAAAATGCTTGCGGAGCTGCGCAGCGTGTTTCCTGCCGAGTTTAGGATCCGCGTTGACCCTCGTGGGATCGGCAGCGCCACTCGCGGGCGCGAAAGAATGTCCCTCTTGCTCCGCCGGATGTTGGGCGGCGAGGCTGACGCTCTTGGGGAGTTCCGCTCATTGGGTCCCCAAGGACGGCACAGGTTTTGGGCCACCGCGCTTTCTCTGGATCCTTTGGCGATCGAGGCTCTTGGGCGCTTGGGAATCAGGCGTTCTACCGGCGGCTGGCCTCGAAACCGGGTCAGGAAACGGTAGCCATTTTTCCTGCAAAGAAGGCGCTGAAGAAGAAGAGCACCATCGATAACGGCAAGGCGCGTGCCAGGTTGATCTTGTAGGCGAGCGGGTTGTCGCCTTCCTCTATCTTGCTGGTGAAGTAGACAAGGAGTATTGTCACCTCGACGACGTAGAGGGCGATGATGATTAGGAAGGTGAGCGCGTCAGGAATGCTGGCAAGAGCTTTGGGGTCGCCGAAGCCCGAAACCGGAATGGACGAGGCCACCCCGCCAGCGCCAGTTCCGGCCTGCAAGGACGGTGAGGCAGCGAGCGCCTTGAGGGCGCTCACGACTATCTTCTGGAGCGCACTCGTGACCCCCAATACCAGCGGGGCTATAAGGAACGCTATGGACTTCATCATTGCGGTGATTTCGCTGAGCAGCTCGGCGATCTTTTCCTTTATCTTCTGCGAGTCCCTCAGCTGGAGCGAGAGGGAAATGAGGGCTTTTGCGGCCTGCTGCACGCCAAGGGTTACGGAGTCAACCACTATCCGCATCGAGCCGCGTATCATGTCCGAGGGCACGTTCTTGAGCGCGCCGTATACGGGGTCGAACAGCGACATTTCGGCCGTCATCGAGAGGTTGCGTATGTTGTCGACGGCGCGGCTGAACAGCTTTGAGACATGGGAGCCTTCTAGGAACTCGGCCGTGTACTGCATTGCTTCTTCTATCGGACGGTTTTCGCCGAGGCGCGATGCCAGTATGTAGACAGAGTCTTGGAACTCCAACTCCATCTCGATCACCTCTTTTTGCACGCGCCGCTTTGCGGTCGAGGCGCCGAACAGGTAGATGGATGCGGCGGCCGACGCCCCTATCACAGCGCCGGCGATTGCAAAGAAGGGGAAGTAGGCTTCCTTGATTGCTTGGGAGGCGTAGTCTGGCGGCAAGGGGTTGAGCAGCGGGTCGAGGAAGAACGCAAAGATGAAGTATATCAGCGCGGCTGCCCCTACCGCAACAACCACTGACGGGAACGTGGCCTTGCCTATGCTCACGTGGTTTTTTGGCGGGAGCCCGGGGTAGTCGTCTGGTATGCGCGGCGGCGTGTATACTGGCGGGCGTTTCGAGAGTATGCTGGAGGCAAAGTAGGCTGTCACTAGTGGAACGAGCACGTTGTAGATGAGCACCAGTATCCATGTCTGCGCCAACGGAAGCTTGGCCATTACAGACCCGATTGGCAGCATGATTATCAGCATTAACGGCAGGAGCACGCCCACGTAATAGAGGTAGACGCTCGGCTGCCTCATCCGGGCAGCGTACTTTGTCATGTCGTCCCTTATGCCATCCAGCACTTCTGTCACGGCCTTGTCGAGTATCTCGGATCGCTTTGCCTCGTCGATCTCTATCGTGCTCGAGCGTACCAGTATCAGGGCGTGCTTGAACTCGTCGGAAAACTTGCCCCACTTGTAGGCGAGCACGTCAAGCCCTTCTTCTGCCGTTCGGTATACTCCGACGCGCAGGTTGTACACGAGCTCCTGCAGGTCGCGCGCTATCTTTCCTTTGCCGTGCTCGCTCGCGAACGCCAAGGAGCGTTCGATGTTGGGCGAGAGCTTCATGCTCATCACCATGTAGTTGATTATCTCCGGGATCGAGGCCGCGGCTTTTACTTTTTCAGCCTGCGCCGCCTTGAGTATGTAGGACTGGACGTAGTTGAGCGCAAACATTGGGATTAGGAAAAGTACTGGCGCCGTGTAGAATGCGACGGTGATGGCTACCTGTCCCTGCGTTATCATGAAAACCAGGAAGCCGAGGAGGGGGTAGCAGGCGAGCATTGCCAGCGTGAATGCTAGGAGCGGGGCTGCGTTTACTTGCGAGGGGGTTAGGTCCCAGCCCAGGAAATCGAGGGCTGCGCGGTATTCTTCCTTCTTGAATTCGGGTTTTCCCTTGAAAGTTTTGCCTGCGCGCTTTGCGAATCCCACGAACCAGGGTTGTTTCTCGCCCTTTACCGCGCCTGGTGTCGGCTTGGGCTGCGCCAAGTATTCGCCGTACATTTGGGCGTACTCGCCCGGCGCGCGAGGCCCTGTGGGCCCAAAGGCCCGCGGCCCAGGGATTCTCGTGGCCGGCTCCGTTTTACCAGCGGGCTTGGAGTAGCGCTCTTGCTTGCGTCCCATCACGATCTCCCCGTCTCGCGGCCCATCACGATCTCCCCGTCTTGCGGCCCATGGGATCACTTGCGCCTCGATTTTTCGGCAGCCTGCTTCCGCATGACCAGTGGGCGTATGCGCGTCTCGGTGACCCAGTTCTGCCAGTCGCGCTTTGCAGCCGTGTAGTCAACAGAGCCGTGCAGGTCGCGCTGCGCCTCTAGAGTCAGCAGCCACTTGTCGTTCGCCGGGACTGTGTTCCTCGCCTCCAGCAGTTCTGGAATGTCGAACTTGTTCTTCTGGTCGACCATCCATTGCCGGGTCTCGGCGCGCGCGTTGATGTCGTCCAGCAGGTCTTTCAGCTTCAGGCCCCTCTTTGAGGAGATGCGCGAGAAGAGCTCGCTCTTCTTGAGCGCCTCCTCGAGGAAGTAGTGGTCGTCTTTTGCGGCGTCAAAAGTTAGCAGCTGGACGAGACCGCCTTCTTTCTCCGGGTCTTCGTACCAGTGCTTGCCTACTTCCGTGACCTCGACGAGGCGGCGCTGGCGCTTGAGCGAGCCGCGGAATCGTATGGGCGCGCACACTGCTATCGCGTCGGTTGCCTTGAACGAGGTGTTCGGCACTTCGAGGTCGTTGACGATTCGGTCCCAGACCGAGTAGGCGGACTCGCCGTGGATGCTTCCCATTACCACGTTTCCCACGGCGCCAATGCGCATTGCCTCGTAGAGGACTTGGGCTTCCTTTGAGCGGACTTCTCCAATGATCAGGACCGAGTCGCCTAGGCGCAGCGCTGTCCTCAAAGCCTCTTCTGGCGCGACTTCTGCTGTCGTGACAGCCACGCCTATGGGGGAGCGGGTCTTCAGGCGTTGTATGTTGTAGCCGATGTTGCGCATGAACGGAACGGGAAGCTCGAGGGTGTCTTCCTGCACTATCATCCTCAACGACGGCAGTACTTCGAGCATTAGCGCCTGCAGCATTGAGGTCTTGCCAGAACCGCGCGAGCCGGTGACGAGCAGCGATGCCTGCGAGTCTACAAGAAATGAAAGCAGGCCTGCTGCTTTCGAGTTGATCATTTTGACGTCAACGAACTGGGAGAGCGTCCAGGGGGTCTCCTTGTGCAGCCTCAGGGCGAAGGCGATGCCGTCCGGCGACAGCGGCGGCCCGATAACCGCCACCCTGGTTTTCAGGTCTGACAGGTCCAAGTCAAGGACGGGGTGCGCCTCGTCAAACGGTCGCCCGCTCTGGGCGCGGAAGCGCGACACGATCCCCTTGGCTTCCTCTTCTGTGAACATGACGTTTGTCTGGCAGGTGCCGTAATCGCCGTGGACGACATAGACGGGCTTTGCGCCGAGGGGCGCGTCCATGTAGACGTCGGTGAGCTTGCGGTCCAGCAGCAATAATTCCATCATGCCGTAACCGACCGTGTATCGCGCGACTATGTTGGCAAGGTTGGCGACCTGCTGCGACTCTAGCGGGATGTTGTTGGAATTGGCAAGGTCGGCGATGGTGG
>JACOVT010000048.1 GCA_016177165.1 Microcaldota archaeon | reverse complement strand
GCATAGAGCTGCGCTCCTACCCGCTGGTCAAGGACATTCCGGTGGGCGCCACAACAACGGTTGATTTCAGCGTGTACAATGGCGCCACTGTGCGCAGGTTTTTCTCTGCAAACGTGTCACGCATCCCCGGAAGCTGGATCGACTCGCAGCCCGGCAACATCTCGTTGGAGCCAAGCGAGCTGAAGAACTTGAGCCTGAAAGTGACCGTTCCCAACGGCACCCAGCCAGGTCTCTACTTTGCAACGGTCAGCCTGGAGACCGACGCTGGGGCGCTCACATCGACATTCCTGCTGCGCCTTCGCGTGTATCCGGGCGGGTACTCCTTCCCGACTTTCTTCAGGAGCGTTTCCATAGACTACGGGCTGCGCCAGACCATCGTGTCGCTGAGGATGAGCTCGCGCGTGCCCCAAAACACGATACGCGTGTTCGAGACAATACCAAAGGAGGTCGCCCAAGATGTCGGCGAAGTGCTGTTTGACACGCCCCCGAGCTTCGTGCTCGACAGGGACCCGCGCGTCTCTTGGGTGCTGTTCGACGTGCAGGCAGGCCAGGCAAAAGAGTTCCGCTACCGCGTCGACAAGCCGGTCGTCGGGCTGGAGCACTACTCCAACTGGTATATAGACAGTGTTGAAGTGGTCCCGCAAGTCGAGGAGCTGGAAAGCATCGCTGTTTCAGACTTCTACTCTCCCCAAATAGCCGCAGGCGGGTTTGCCGACCTGAAGTTCTCGCTGCGCAACAAGGACACAAAGCAGCACCGCGTACGAGTGGCGTTGACTCTTCCCGAAGGCTGGAGGGCCGACCCCAGGGAATTGGAGGTTGCTCTGGAGGGGCTCAGCTCCTCGCCGGTTTCGTTCAGGGTCAGCGTGCCGCGGGAAACAAAACAGGGTTCCTACTCGGCGGGCATATTCATGCTATCGGGCAACCAGTCGCTGCGGCGCGACGTGGTCATGACGGTCACCGCGGGCGAGAGTTTGGAGGCTTTCGCAGCCGGAGCCTTGCCATTCATTGGCGCAGTACTGGCAGCAGTCATGCTCCTTTTGATCGTCAAGGCGGCGAGGGGAAAACTCCGGGGCAGGAAACCACCAAGCAGCGAGCGCGCCGGGGCGCTCTCCACAATAAGCGGCCTTGTCCGAAGCAAGGGCAGGTAGGATTTTAACCAACCCCGCCCACAACCTGTCAGGTATTTGCATGAACGCCGCGCGCACCGCTGCCGTGTTTTCTGCTGCGTTATTCCTAGTGCTAGCGCAGGCCGGGCTCGCCCATGCTGAAAAGGGTCACGCAGACATAAAGGACTTCAGCTTTCCCTCATCTGTCAGGCAGGACGAAACCGCCCTGATCTCGGTGGAATTCTGCAATGAAGGCAGCCTCTACCTCGCTGACGTCGACGTCTGGGCTGCCCTCATGAACGGGACCATCGTCGCCGAGAACATTTCAATAGCCGACGGGCATTCCCTTGAAGCCGGCGCGTGCAGCCTCATGTTCACCGAGCAGGCCTTTTCCAACCTTGCGCCGGGCAACTACTCGCTCGTGGTCGGCGCGCAGCGCGGCAGCCGCATGATGACCCGCAAGTCGGCGGTTGAAGTGAGGCCCGGAACTCTGGTGAGCGGCAGCGCGCCGACAGAAAGCGCAGTGGCAGAAATGGATATCGGGCTAAAGTCCTACCCCATATCCCGGGAAGTGGCGCCCGGCTCGGCAGCCGCAATCGACTTCCTCGTGTACAACAGGCACAATTCGACCCGCACCTTTATAGCCGAAGTCTCGCGCATCCCATCCTCCTGGATAGAACTCAATGCAAGATCCGTGTCAGTAGAGCCGGGCGAGGCAAAAGCAGTCACGCTAGGAATACGAGTTCCTCAAGGCACGCAGCCCGGAACCTACGTGGGAACGGTCAGCCTGTTCTCCAACCGCGGCTCGGTAAAGTCGGTCAACTTCGCGATACGCGTCAAGGAATACCCGAACGATTACAAGCTGCTCACCTTCTATAGGAGCGTCTCGATAGACTATGAGACAGGCCAGACGGTAGTTTCGCTGCGCATGTCACCGCGCTCGGCCCAAAACGTGGTACGCCTGACCGACTCGCTTCCCGAGGGGGTAGCCGTTCCGGCAGACGTGGTATTCGACACGCCCCCAATTCGTGCAGGGGACGGCGAGGCCGAGTGGAACGTGTACGGCATGCAGCCCGGCCAAGTGAAGGAATTCCGTTACCGCATCAACCGCCCGCTTGTGAGCTTGGAAACTTATGCCGACTGGAACATAGAAAAGGTCGAAGTAGTGTCTGGCGGGGCAGAGCTCCGCGGAATACTCGTGTCCGACTTTTACGCGCCATCATTTTCCGCAGGGGGCCATTCGGACATAACCTTCACGCTCCGCAATACCGACGTTTCGGCGCGGCAGGCGCGAGTCACCATGACGCTGCCGGAAGGCTGGAAAGCCGACCCTGCAGAGGCAAACGTGCGCATCGACCCCTCGACGACGGTTCCGTTCTCCTTCCGCGTCACGCTGCCACCAGAAACAAGGGTAGGAACGTATTCAGCGGCACTTCTTGTCCTGTCAGGCAACGAGTCCTCGCGTAAGGAAGTTATATTCTCGGTTTCCGCAGGCGGCGGGGGCGGCGACCTCATCTCAGGGTTCGTCTCCCAAGTCGCCCCATGGGCCGGGACAGTGCTCGCAGCCATGGTCCTGCTGTACGTGCTGGTACAGGCAGGCAGGCGCTACAGCGCAAGCCGCGCGACCGCGCGCAGCCCGCTAGTCTGGGAACGCACCACCGCGCTGGAAACGGTCAGGAGTCTCGTGAGAGGAAAACGCTGAGCATATCGCGCCATTCCTATTTCACCATCCCCTATTGCGTTGACACCATTAAATACGCGCTTTGCATCCACGAATCAATGATAATAGGCGTGTTCAGCGGGCTCGAAGGCAGCGGAAAAACCACCGTGGCAGCCAACCTTGGCGCCGTGCTCTCAACTTTTTACAGCCTCAAGGTTGTTGTCGTGGACGCAAGCTTCATAGCGCCCACGCTTGCCGAAGGCTTTGGCATCAGGGAACCACCCACCTCAATCACGGACGTTCTCCGCTCGCCCAAGCTCGGGGTGGAGAAGGCCACTTACGTCACCAGCGAAGGCGTCCGCATCGTCCCGTGCGAGCAGGCAGAGCCCTCTAAACAGCTGCTAAGCAGGATGGGCACGGTCATCAGCTCATTGAACAAAGCTTACGACTGCGTCATAGTCGACGCCGCGCCGGGCGTTTCGCTGCCGGCCTCGAGCGTAATGCGTTTGGCAGACAGGGCATTGATAATCTCCACATCTGAAAAGCAGTCCATAGCCGCCGCCAAAAACGTTGCCAAGCTTGCGGAGAAATGCAAAACAAGCGTGCTGGGTCTGGTGATAAACCGCAGGGAAGACCACGCGCACCACGAACTCGCGCCGGCCGAAGCCGGAGTTGTTTCAGGCCTGCGCGTGATACTCGTAATCCCGGAAGACGAACGCGTCCTCGAGGCATCCGCAGCAGGCAAGCCAGTCGTTTTCCGTTTCCCGGCATCGCGCGCCTCACGATGCTTTCATGCGCTCGCACGCCACCTCCATGACGAAGAATGCGTGTTCAAGCCAGCCCGCGCAAAACCGGCAGGAATCATCGACAGACTCAGGAAACGCCCAAAGGCAGCATAGCCATTTAAATACCATGCGCTTTTTCAGGAATGACGAGTGACGCTTCATGTCAAAGATAATCGGGATAGTCAGCGGCAAAGGAGGAGTAGGCAAAACCACGACAGTCGCGAACTTGGGGACCATCTTTTCCCGCGAGTACAAGACCAAGACCGTCATGGTAGACGCCAACCTGTTCACCACCAACCTCGGGATACACCTAGGCTTGTTGGACCCGCCTACCACGCTGCAGGACGTGCTGCGAGCCCCAAACGTGCTCTCAATAAAGAAAGTCGTGTACACGACGGTCGACGGCCTCCAAGTAGTCCCATGCACCATCTCGCTCTCCCAAAAAGTCAAGTACAGCAAGATAGGCCCTGTCCTCAAACCCCTCAGGGAGATGTTCGACCTCATAATCCTCGACTCGGCCCCGGGATTGTCGCACGAGACCGAATTCGTCATGAAAGTATCAGACCAGATAATACTCGTCACGACACCCGACCTGCCGAGCGTGACCGACACGCTGAAAGCAGCCAGAGTGACCGAAGAGTTCAAGATCCCAATCATCGGCGTCGTCGTCAACCGCGTGCAGGGCCACAAGCACGAGCTCTCCATCCAAGAAATAGAGCGCACGATAGGCCACAAGGTGATCGCGGTAATCCCCGAAGACGAGCACGTGCGCGAAGCCATAAGCGCCCGCAAGCCAGCGGCATTGCACTCGCCCAACTGCTCCGCCACAAAAGCGTTCCGCAAGCTCGCGCAATACCTGCAGGACTTCGAGTCCACCATGCAGCCGCCAGAACCCCGGTTTGAAGAAGTAACCGCTTTCTCAAGGCAGGGCTTCCTCTCGCGCCTGTTGCAGCTCCTGCGCTTTTACAGGTAACGACCAGCCTCGGCAGACTTTTATTCCAGAATTACCTTCATCAAGTTCATGGCCAGCCTGATCGAGTCACCTGTTGAACTGCTCTCGGCGCTTGCAGTAGTCATCGCGGTTGCCTCGTTCGTGGCGCTAGCCCATTCCCGCACCCGCTTTTTCCCAAGCCCTTTCAGGAAACTGCTCACCGTGCTCGCACTGGCCTCGCTGACCATCGTTGCCACCAGCTTTTCCCGCATGTTCGCCGTCACGGCAGATTCTGCCGAGTCAGTAGCTTCGGCGCTCCAGTTCAACATACTCGTTTCAACAGTGACAGGACTCCTGTTCCTCGCAGCCGCGCTGCTGATAATACGCCTGTCATACATGTATGGACTCGGCGGCAAGCCTTCGGCAGAGCCAAAACGGCGCCGTTAGCCCCGCGCAGGCCAGAACACTATTCTTATAAAGAGTGTTTCACCTGAAAAACAGAGGTAACATGCCCAACAATTTCTTTGACCGCGGACTGCTCCTTGCCATAATTTTACTTGCGCTTGCGACCCCAACGCTAGCCATCGGCCGCCCGGTGAAAATAATAGACCAGAACATCACGATAAACGCCACAGTATTCAACATGAACCAGGTCCCGCTCAACGTCACCCTGAACATTTCCAGCGGCGCGCCGGGCGCCAGCACCAACCCAATCTTCGTGGCAACCAACTCCACGTCCGGCCTGCTGATCAGCGCCGTCAACGGCACGCTCAACGTCACCCTAGCATCAGGAGTAAACATAAGCAACGGCCCTGACGGCCCGCTCAACATCAGCATCAGCACGGCAGGCGGCGTCGGAGGAACAGTGGGCAATCCCCTCTTCATAGCTTCCAACTCAACCTCCGGTCTGCTGATCAGCGCCGTCAACGGCACGCTCAACTCAACCCTAGTCAGCGGCGTCAACATCTCAAACCAAGGCGGCGCGCTCAACGTGACGGTGTATAACCCGACGGGCGCTGCGTTGAACGTCTCGTTCTCTGCCGGCAGCGCCGTGCTGGTGGCCAATCAAGACGGCCCGTTGAACGTGACTGTTTACAACCCCACGGGCGCTCCGATCAACGTGACTGGTTCTTCCGCAGTGTCGAATCAGGCCGGGACGAGTTTGAACGTGACTGTTGGCAACAACATAAACGCCTCAATAGTTAACCAAGACGGCGCTCTCAACGTCACCATCTACAATCCCTCCACCGGCTCGCTCAACGTGACCATCTACAACCCGGCCGGCGCGAGCATCAACATAACCGGCACCACCACCATATCAAACCAAGCCGGCCCGATCAACGTCACGGTGTACAACCCGACGGGCGCTGCGTTGAACGTCTCGTTCTCTGCCAGCAGCGCCGTGCTCGTGGCCAACCAAGACGGCCCATTGAACTCAACCGTTTACAACGCCCCTACAGGCGCCCTCAACGTTTCGCTCTACAATCCAGCCGGCAATGCAGGCAACACCTCAATCAACGTTTCTCTCAGCAGCGGCGTCAACGTCAGCAACGGCGCAGGCCTGCTCAACGTGACGGTGTACAACCCGACGGGCGCTGGGTTGAATGTTACCTTGTTGACTTATCCGAACACGGTTAACGTGACCGTGAGTAATGCCGGGAGTCCGCTCAACGTGACGGGTGCGGGTGGTACTGTTAATGCTACCGTGTCGAATCAGGATGGGCCTTTGAATGTGAGCGTGTATAATCCGTCGACTGGTTCGTTGAATGTTACGGTGTATAATCCGTCGGGTGCGGCTTTGAATGTGACGTTTGGGGCTGGTTCTGGTGTTGTTGTGAGTAATTCTG
>JACOVT010000043.1 GCA_016177165.1 Microcaldota archaeon | reverse complement strand
AGAATTGCTAGCGCATTTTGAGTCTCTGCAATTGTACGACACTTGTGTAGAAAGGATGTCTTACCTACGCCATAGCCACCTATCACCGACATAGATGCTAGTGATCCTGATGCAGTTTGCCTTAGTTTTTCTCTAAAGTTTTCAAGTTCGCTCGCCCTTCCTACAAAATCATTAGGGTCCACTGGAGAACTTGGATTAAATGGGTTAGGTGGTTTTACCACACCAACAGCACTTTCCATAGTATGTAAATATTACCATACTATATAAATGTATGCTTATGCGACACAGTCAAGCGTTTCCCGAACACGACTATAGCATCGTTCTCGGCGCCGGGCGCGCTCCATGCGCGCTCGAAAACCTCTGCAGGCACTCGCATGTTCTGCTTCGGGTTTATGGGACCAGTGTGGTGGAAATAGATGCTCGAGTCGTCAAAGCCGGTCACGACGACAAGGTGGCCTTGGTACTGTGTGTCTTCTTTACCAATAATCTTGTTCCAATCCATCAGCACGATCGAAATGTGGCCTTGCGCCAGGTTGGCTTTTAAGTCATCAAGCGCGAGTTTCTTAGTTTCAAACAACCCAAGCTCGAGCATTCGCTTCTCTGCCCAGGCGATAGCTGAAACGTCCGCATAACTAAGTATCTTGTCGGCATCTTTGAAATGCCTGCGGATGTAAGCCTCGCCGTTATTGACGAACTCCTCAAACTTCGCCTTAGTTGTATCAGTATAGTTAGTAACCTTAAGGCCTAGGTCGTGCAGCGCAACAACGATTTGTGGCGGCCAGGTCCACAATCCTTCGGCACGGTTGGTCAACTGGACGAGCTCCCCGACGCTAAACTCCTTGTCCAGGAAGTGCTTCAGCACCATCTGCATGCAGACTTGGGCGCACTGTTTGCCGTCGCCCGCGTCAGGGTAGAAGGGTATTTTCAGGATCATGCCTTTAGCACTTAACATGTGTTTTGCAATAGAATCAGTACTTCAGCAAGTTTAATCCGTCGACTTGCGCAAAGTGCTGATCACGAGTGACTAGCTTTTCACGATTAGACCTTGCGATGCCAGCGATCATTATGTCCTCTGTTTCTATTGTTATTCCTTTTCTCCTAAGTTCGGCTTCTATCTCCCCAGCCTCTTTTGCACTTTGGGGGTCTAGCGAATGAATAACTTCCATTGATTCTAGCAGTTGGTTTACTTGTTCTTTTTCCTTGGCTGAAACTTTCAGGCAAGCACCACGCCAAAGTTCCATAATTGACGGAACAGCTATGGACAAGTGCCCCTCAACCCGCTCAAGTTCTTTCATTAACGAAACCACCGCCTGCTTCCCCCTCATCAAATCTATGAGAAAGGTGGTTTCAAGACAGGCCATACTATTACCTAGATAGTTCTTTTGATATGCGCTCAACTCTGGCTTGGTGAAGTTCCATGTGCCTTCTGCGGCTTTCCATTATTTCCCGCTCAAGGGCCTCGCCTGATTCTTTGGACAGGATGCCCCAAAAATCACTCAAGGGCCTGCGCTTCGTGATGCGAAGTATGACTTTTGTGAAGCTCTCTTCAGGCTGCCTTTTTGCTTTTAGGGTGTTGTACGCTTCTTCCGTGATTGTTATGGTCTTAACAGCCATAGTAAGTTTACGAATGTTTAGATATTTAAACTTACCTATGTTTAGTTATTGGCGCTACTTGCAGTTCTCCTCAAAGTAACATAGAGCAGAGAGGAGGGACTTGGCGCCCTCGCCTGCTGAGACGAGAATCTGCTTCTCTTGCACGTCTGTGACATCGCCTGCGGCGAATAGCCCGGAAAGGGAGGACTCGTTGTCCTTGTTGATCACGATTTCGCGCCTGCCGTTCAGCTTGACTTCTGGCGGCAGGAAGTCCGTGTTCGGCTCGTAGCCGATCTCGATGAAGATGCCACCCACCGGAAGCGTCGAGCGTTTTCCCTTGGTTTCGATAACCAGCTGGTTGGCCAGCTTGTCACCCCTGATCTCTAGCACCTTTGTGTTAAGCAATGTCGTGACTTTCTTGTCCTTCATGGCCCGGCGCATCTTTGGAGTTCCGCCCAGCTGGCCGCCCTGTTCGAGCAGGTAGATCTTGCGCGCGATTGGCAGCAGGAACATGGTGGAAAGAAGACCCGCCCGCCCACCACCCACTACCGCGACTGTCTTGTTCCTAAAAACAGGGCCGTCACAGACTGCACAGTAGGAGATTCCCTTCTCGAAATAGGCGTCTTCACCCGGCACGCCGAGCTTGCGAAACCGCCGGCCTGTTGCCACTATCACCGTGCGGGCGCTGTACTCGCCAGAGCTTGTTGTTGCAATGAAGACATCCTTCTTTTTCTCTATCTTGCGGACTTCGCAGCCCTCACATACGTTCACTTTGTAGTCTTTCAGGTGCTCGCGGAAGGCTGAAACCAGGCCGTAGCCGCTCACGTAGTGCATTCCAAGGTAGGACTCGACGTCCGGCACGTAGTTTGCATAGCCGCCAAGATCCTTGCTCAATACGACGAAGTCCAGCTCTTCCCGCGCAGCGTAGAGGGCGGCCGCGCAGCCTGCGGGGCCGCAGCCTACTATCATCAGGTCGTGCGTTTTCATGCGTGTGGGGGAAACTGCTGCCAAGTTTAAAAGCAGAGTTAGACGGCTGCCGAACCGTGCTGGGGGGGTTTTTAAGCAGCAAGGGACACGTTCTCCACACCTATGGATCGTGCAATAATTATAGAAAGCTTTATAAACCCCAGCCGGTATAACTGTCACCGAACAGTAGTGACAAACTATGAAGAACTTGCACAAACTCGATGATGTCAAGAGGAATTGCGCACAGGCATGCGCCAGCCTCAGGGCCGAAAAGGAGGCCAAGAAAGCCGCAACTCAGAAGGACGAGACCATCGAGAAGCCTTGGCTCAAAAAGCACCCTGACCCGTATTTCGGCGGCGGTTTCTATCCCTTCCCTTCAAAGGTATCCACTTTCGGGGAATACATTGACAGGATCTACAAGAAGTACGCCGCAATATACGGCGCTCTCGCAGTGTTTATCATTTCAAGCGCGCTCATGGGGGTTGCCACCATAATACTCACGGGAATGGCGACGATATTGGTGCTGGCGCTGGCCCTGACGGCGGGCTACCACTGGTGGACCTACCTCGATGAGCACACTGCGCTCAACAACATCGAGCGCAACTTTGGAGTGGTCCGTTCGATAACGGTGCTGAAATAGGTGATATGACATGATACCCGGATTCGCGATAAAACCAAGGGGCGGGCAGCCTAGCGAGAAGTCGTATCACCTACCACCCACGGGCGTAGGCACTTACGGCCACTTCCCGGGCTTCTTCACCACGTCGGGGGCCATATTCGACGGCGACATGTCGATATTAAAGCTGTCGTCCGAAGGCGTGGTAAAGTTCGTCTTCGGGATAGCGGCCGCGCTGGCGGCCTTCTGGTACCTGCCACACTCGCTGCCATCCATACTCCTACCTGCGGTGATAGCCTTCTGGGCCGGCATGGGGCTGGCAAAGGCGAAGATGTTCTGGTTCATATACCGCTACCTTGAAAGGCCGACCAAGATACTGGTGCCGGGCATACCAGACCCAAAGGATTAGCGTAGCGTAAACCGGTTTCTTTTTTAACTTCTGAGACTGAAGCCAACCATGACGCTAGTCCTTTTGATCTGCGGCAGCCCACGCCAGCCATCCTACACAAGGGTGCTAATGCGCGCTGTAGAGAAATCGCTACAAGACAAGGGAGCAACCACGAGTTTCTGGGACCTGCGAGAACAACCGCTGCCGCTACTAGACCCGGAGTTCCACGAGAACCCAGCCAAAAACCCCAACAAGAAAGTGCACGAGCTCGTGCTGCTGGCTGAAAAGGCAGACGCATTCGTGCTAGGGTCGCCGGTCTACCACAACTCTTATTCAGGCATACTCAAGAACGCGCTCGACAACCTCGCCATCGAGCAGTTCGAGCACAAGCCTTGCGGACTATTGTCGCACGGCGGCCACCGATCCACACAACCCATGGACCACTTAATGGTCGTGGTGCGCGGCCTCAACGGCATAGCCATTCCCACACGCGTATGCACAAAGGAAGAAGACTACAGGACTACCGACAGCAGTTACGAGCTGGCAGACGCCGACATCAAGAAGCGCGTCGAGCGCTTCGCGAAAGAGCTGCTAAAGTACGCCGAGCACCTCAAGACGATGCGGGCACAGTAACTCTTACATACTGTTTTATATCAAGCAAAAACTCAATAGCTGCCGCGCGAAAGCGCAGGAGGAAAGAGTATGGAAATGGAAGCAAAATCGGAACAAGAAACAAGGGGGCGATCTCTGGACCTGCGAAAAGCAGGGCTTTCCGAAGTCCTTGGGAACTTGTTCCCAGAGGACCTGCGTTAAGGGTTGGGTTCTGGAGAAACGACTACTTGGAGGAATAGCTTTCCTGGTGCTGAGAGTGCCGGAAGGCAAAACCAGACAACAGCAAATTGTGGCCCGAAAAGGGACTGTTTCTGAACGCGGCTGGAAGACGCTGGAAAAGGCGTCGCGCGAATGGCTGGTTGATTGCGCCTGCTTCGAGAATGAGAGCGGCGAACTAGAGGCTGTAGAGATCAGCGTGATCGCCGAGTCGCAACCATTGCCAATAGAGTTCCGCGAGCAGATCGAGACCGAAGGCGCCGCGCGCCAGCGCTGGCGCGCGCTGGAAGTGCGCAGCCCGCGCCTGCGGACTGCAATGCTGGTCCGCGCTGAAATCGTCAAGGCAGCCGCAGAGTTCTTCACCAAGGAGGGATTCAGCTACGTGACGCTGCCAGTGATGATCGGCAGCGGGACGGAGGGCGGCTGGGT
>JACOVT010000042.1 GCA_016177165.1 Microcaldota archaeon | reverse complement strand
TATGGCTGGGCCATACTGATCATACTCGTTGTATTAGCGGTTCTGTGGTACTACGGAGTCTTCGACCCGAGCAGATATGCAGGCGAGACGAGGACCTGCCCTGCAAACTTCCTCATCCAGGCATCGCCCCTTTCAGTCTCTAACGCTTCTGCTGGCACGGGCACGTTGACAATGGTCGTTGCAAACGCAGCGGGCCACCAAGTCACTGTAAGCAACGTGACTCTGGGCGGTGACGTGGCAGGGTCTTTGAGCTCTGGCAACGGCGTGATCAACGCCGGTGACACGAGGAACCTTGTGGCATCGGTCACTAGCGGTCTGACTGGGAGCACAGGGACACTGGTAAACATAAACGCGGCCATTGCGTTTACGCACTCGGCAACCGGGTACAACAACCTGGCTGAAACAACAACCTGCAACTTGAAGCTAAAGATCCCGTAAACCCTATCTCTAATTCTTTCTTTTTTCCTTTTGTTTTACAAACAGGTGAGCGTCAGCCATTGCGCGCCAGCTTGCCTAGGCTCCTTTCCACGAGCTCTATGCGCTTCTCTATAGTCTTGAGCTCGCGCGAGTCGCCCTGCTGGGACATCGGGTTGCCGCATTCCGGGCACTTGAAGTCGTATTCGAACGCCAGCTCGAACGGGAGTTTTTCGCACCCGTTGGAACACTTGAAGAAGACGTACCCGGTCTCCATCTCCATTTTTCTGGCAAGTTTTTCGCGCTCTTCCTGGAGGTTGTCTAGCAATAGCTCGTTTATCCTTTCGGGCTTGAGGAACCATGTGTAGGTGTACCAGTTTGAGCGCGCTGCTTTCTCCTTGGAGTAAACTATGACGCCCAAGTAATGCAGTCGGTTGAGTGCGGCGCGTATCTCATTGACCTCGAGGCGGGTCTTTTTGGATATCTGCTCATCTGTAAGCCCCTTGCTAAGGCACTTGATTACACGATAAGCATCATTTCCGGCATTTTTTCCAATGAATTCGCGAACCAGCGGGCTTGCCAGGGTGAGTTTCATCAACCCTTTTTCTACTCATCCAACTTTATTAAACCAGCGCAACCAAAACACTCAGAAACTTTTTTGCAAAATGCCAGCAACTCTTTAAATACTGTGCGCGCGTTGGTTCGGCAATGGGCGCGCCCTTATGGATGCTGTCCGAGTGGACGCTGGCTTCGATAATCTACCTGATCGCATTCCTGTACGGCCTTAGCGTCTCTGTCAAGGTAATACGCACAGTGCGCGGGGGCAGGTACGCCACCGCCGTGCCCTACCTGCTGGTCGGGCTGGGCGTCTTGTTCGTGATGCAATTGCTGGTGCTACTGTTCACCATAATATCGCCGCAGGCTGTGCACAGCGACCTTTTCCAGTTCGGTTCCCAGACGCTCCAGATAGTCGCGGGCGTCTTTTTCATAAAGGCGTTCTATCAGGTCTACCAAATGACTTACGCGACAAGCTCTTTCATAGAGGAATAGCATGGCAGAAGAAATAATCCAGGGCGTGATAGCGGGCATAAAGATCGCCGTTTTCCTAGCGCTCTTCATATACGTGGGGCTCATACTGAAGGCATTCCGCCTGCGAGAGCTCTGGCCCATGATGGCTGCCGCCAGCATGCTGCTACTGTCGGGTTTTATCGAGTTCGTATACATCGTCGGCAAAGAAACGGGCTCATCGCCATTCTCCCTCGTCGACTCGCACTTCCTGAGCGGCATACTGATGACGATCGCGGCAACAGGCATTTTCACAATGTTCTACTTCATAAGCGCCAAATCATCCCCTAAAAGAAAAAAGTAGGCGGTTCTGTGCCGACAATCCAGGACCAGATAAAGAAGCTGCAACCACACAACATAGTGCTAGTCATGACCACGGCAGACAAGTACCACGCCGTCAACACAGAAGTGCTCAGGTATTACCTGACAAAGCTCAGGAAGACATGCATCTACGTCTCCATGAACAGGCCTGCAATTGCCATGCAGAAGGTGCTGGGCAAGGAAGGCGTGGAAACAAAACGCGTATTCTTCATAGACTGCATAACCGCCATAGCCGAACCCCACGGAATGACGCGAGCCGGCAACATCGTGTTTGTGACATCCCCCCAGAACCTTACTGACATGAGCATAGCAATAAGCGAGGCCGCAGAGCAGATAAAAAAAGGCGAGCGGTTCCTGTTTTTTGATTCCCTATCGACGTTGTCACTCTACAACGAGTCCGAGTCGGTGGCAAAGTTCGCCCACTTCCTAACCACAAAACTGCGGGAGCTGGACATCGCTGCCGTCTTCCTTCTTCTCGAAAAGGAAACAGACCAGAAGATAATAAACAACATCGCCCAATTCTGCGACAATGTCGTGGAAATCAAGTAGAGCTTTTTCCCATGTTATTTTCCCTGTTAATTACCCTTTTCCCGTGCTCTTTGGGCAGGATGCGCAACCTTGCACCGGCGAACTTGGGCCTCAAGCGTAATGCATTCAGGAAGACCGCGAGCGCCGCGACCTCGCTGTGTGGCTGGTTCGTTACGGCAAGGTTGTGGTCGGCCAGCCCGTATGCCTCACCCGGCACCTTGCTGCCTCCAACGACTATCGCTAGCTTTCGTTTCTTACGCAGCCCTGCCAGCCGCTTTTCAAAAGGGATTCCATACATTGTAAGATGAACAAGGGTGAAGCCATCGCGCTTTGCCTTCTTTAGCTCTCTTCTCCAATCACCACCAACGGCTGCGCGGAACCCGCCGCCCCAGCGCTTTCCAACACCATTGACGCCTGCCAGGAGTTTCGGGTCCCGCTCGCCGCAGATGACTGCGCGCTCGGCGCCGAACGCGCGCGCTGCCAGACAGACATGCGTGGTCACGCGCGCGTCACGAGTCTTTCGGTGACCAAGCCTCAGCACGATTGCTTTCACAAGCGTTTTAAACGCTCCTGTGCAGATAAATACTGCTGATTATGCGGGCCCTTAGCTCAGCCTGGTAGAGCATCTGGCTTTTAACCAGTTGGTCAGGGGTTCGAATCCCCTAGGGCCCGCCCAAACTCAGGATTCGAACGTTAGCGAGCCCACAGGTTCGCTCAGAGTTCGAATCCCCTAGGGCCCGCCCAAAC
>JACOVT010000041.1 GCA_016177165.1 Microcaldota archaeon | reverse complement strand
GAACCATGGTTCGCTGAGATCTCAACGAAGCCGCGCTTCGTTGCAGATTTCACCTTATCAGGGGAAAAAGCTCCTAGACTACGGGAGCGTTTTATAGTCCCGGGCGGATTCGAACCGCCGTTACAGGCTCCAAAGGCCTATGTCCTTGGCCATTATCCAGCTTCCTTTTCCGAGGTTTTCTTTTTATCGTCGGAGAAGCTATTGCTTCTGTAACGAAGCCGAGCTTCGTTGAGAAGTTAGAGAAGCTGTTGCTTCTCTACACTTCTCCGCGATCTCGGCGAACCTTGTTCGCCGCAGACAGAGCCCTACGGTAAAGAAAAGCTCCTAGACGACGGGACTATATTTTGGTTTGTGGTTAAATAGCTTAATAACCAAATCCAGTCGAGGGTCCGTGGTCCAGAAACCTTTCTTGCTGCGTTGGGCTGTGGAAGAAAGCTTTACCAAAGAAAGGTTGGGAAATGGTTAAGACGCCGCTTTCACACAGCGGAGATCGCCGGTTCAATTCCGGCCGGACCCATTTCTCGGAATTGAACGTTAGCGAACGTCAGTTCGCTCTGAGTTCAATTCCGGCCGGACCCATTCAGCGCAGGAACTCGCTTGTAATGGATAGTTTTTTGTTGGTCGCGTCTACCGACACGTTGGCGCCTATTGGCGGGAAGGCGTGTGGGCAGTAGTGGCCGAACTCGCCTATCTTGAGGATTGGGAACTCGTAGTCTGCGGTTTTTGCCAGCAGTATGTCCTCAAAGGTGACGCCGGGGTGGGCGGTCTGGTCGCCAAACCCGAACTCGTGATTGTTGCCAACGACAATTCCGGCAAGCTTGTCAAGCACGCCTAGGTGTTCGAGCTGCTGCAACTTGTAGACTGCGAATTTCTGGCCGAGCTTGTATGCTTCCAAAAATAGCACTGCGCCGTCAAAGTCCGGGAACCACTCGGTTCCGGCGAGCTTGAGGATTGAGCTCAGGTTGCAGCCCAACAGTTTTCCGGAAGCCCTGCCTCTGCGTATGGTTTTCCAAGCCGATGCTGGCCGGATCTCCTTGCTGGCTTGCATCATTCGCTCGACAAACGCTTGTCGGGTGTAGTCGAGGCCAAACTGGTAGTCGGGGGCGATCTTCGGATCGGGAGAGTTGAACGTGACTAGGCCGGTCTTTTCGTGCACGGCGAGCGTCAGCACGTCCATGTCGCTCATCCCCATGAAAACTTTAGGGTTCTTCTTAATGGCCTTGTAGTCCACGAGTTCCAACAGTTCGTTGGCGGTCTCGCCGCCGTGGATGCTCCAGACTGCGCTCACGTCAGTGTCGGTGAAGGCGCGGTTGATGTCATCGGCGCGTTCTTCTGGCGTTCCTGACGAGACTCCGAAGCGGTCAGAGGTGAGGGCATGCTTGCCTAAACGAGTCTTCAGGCCTAGTGAGCGGAAGTACTGGATGGCGCTATCAAACTGTTTTTTCTTTTCAGGCACAACTCGTCGTGAAGGGGTTACGAACTCGATAGTGTCGCCTTTCCTCAAGCGTCGTGCGATCATGCTTGGCTTACTCATGTTGGCTTTTAATGTTTCCTAGCCAGGCGTGCATTCCAGAGGCACTTGACGCAGTCGGTTGCGGCATGGAGCTGGCAGAGGGTGCCTTTGACCGGGTTTACAGCGACCACTTCGCGGTATACATCGCTCGTCTCGTGTTTGTGTTTCACGCGGGTTTCCCTCAGGCTATTGGCAAGCAAGATTGAGGAGACTCTCATAACTGTCGCCATGCCAAACACTAGCGGTATTCCTGTCAGCAGCCCTGCGTTTAGCTGCGAAGCCATCCCGCCAAGTATGGGGGCGAACACCATTGGAACTGACGTCAGCATGTTGAAGTCGGCTATCTGGACTGCTCGCTTCTCTTTCTCGGTGTAGTCGAGGGTGAGGTTTTCCGCTGAAACCCAGAAGCCGGCCCATATGAATCCAGAGAACGCCTGCACTGGAAGGAGCAGCCACTTTGTTTCAGGAGTGGCTAGCGAGAAGAGCACTGGCACGAACGAGACTCCAATAATGCTTGCTATCAGCGTCGGTTTGTCCCCTAGGCGGTCTGCTATGCTACCCCACTTTTTTTGCCAGAGCATGCTTGAGGCACTTCCGACGATCGAGTATAGGACAAATTCAGTATAACCCATGCCGAGGGTCTCGAGCATGAACACTGTAAAGAACGGCCCGGGGAACATGTAGGCAAAGTTGAAGAAGGAACGGAACACTATGAGTTTCTTCAGGTCTTTTGGCACCTTCAGGAAATCGCGTAGCTTGTGGTTGTGTTTCCTGATGCGCGGTTCTTTCAGGCGAGCGACTGGCAGGATGTTGGCCATGCCTATCAACAGGCTCGCGGAGAACACGTAGCTGAAAGCCCGCATGTCGCCCGTGCCGGTCTGGTCGAGCAGCAGCGCACCAAGAATGCCAGAAGCAATGACAGACATGTCGATGATGGCGAGCCTCTTGCCGAAGAAAGCCCCCCACGTTCTTTTCGGGGCCATGTCGCTCGTCATGCTGGCCCATGCCGGAGAGCCCATGCTTGCCATCATGTATGCCACGAACAGGAACGCGACGAGTATTGCTATGCCGATGTTTTGGAAGTAAAATGGCACGAGGATGATTGGGACAAGCGCAAGACGGGAGAGTATGCAGCAGAATATGTTTACCCTGCGCCTGCTCTTCCAGCGTTCGACCAGCTCTGCGCCGGGCAGTTGGGCCAGTATTAATGCAAGGAAAGGCATGGCGCCGATGATTCCAACATCTACGTTGCCTGCGCCCAAGGCTAGCGCGAAAGGTATGATAAATATGCCCATGACGCCTTCGGAGAGCGACCATAGCATGGTGCTCTGCATCACCATCTGGGAGTTGCGCTTGCTGACATTACTCATGCTTGTTAATGAAGCTTGAAAGCCTTTTAACACCCTCCCTGATGCGTTCTGGAGTTTCGCTGACAAATGTCAGGCGCACGTGCTGCTCCCCGTTCTTGCCGTAGAACCTTCCCGGAACTAACGCCAGTTTTTCCTTTTCCATCAGCCTGTAGCAGAAGGTCTCGTCGTCCATGCGCAGCGTCTTGAGCCTGTCGTGCAGGTCGAGGAAGAAAAAGAAACCTCCGCGCGGTTTGGAAAACTCGAAGCCCGACTCGTTGAGGGCAGAGGACATCACTTCCATTTTAGACTTGTAGAACTCGCGCGCTTCAGCCACGAACTTCTTCTTCACCTTCCCGTGGTCGGCTAGGAACTTTTCCACAAAGAACTGCGCAAAGCGTGGCGCAATGAGCGTCGTGGACTGCTTGACCTGGTTGAGCTTGTTGATCACTTCCCTGTCGCCGTACGCGTAACCTATTCGTAGGCCGGGGATTGATATGGACTTAGAGTAGCTGCAGCATGAAACTATGTTGGGGGAGCCGCTCATGTGCCGCGGCGATTCATACTCCTCACGGTAGACAAAGTCCTTGTATGCCTCGTCGGTGATCAGCCAAATGTCGCGGTCTTCGCAAATGTCTATGGCAGCGTGCACGTTCTCCTTTGACTGGACGGCGCCCGTGGGGTTGTCTGGTGAGGTGAGTATCACTGCTTTTGTCTTTTTCGTGATCGCGGACTCCAGCCGCTGCGGGAGTATCTGGAAGTCCTCTTTCCAGTTTACCGGCACGCGCGCCGGCTTGGCGCCCGCCAGCTTGATTGTCTCGCCGTAAAAGTAGCCCGGGTCTGGGAAGATGACCTCATCGCCCGGGTTGACGAGCGCAAAGACTGCGGAAAAGAGCCCTTCGGTGGATCCTGCGGTGATTATTATGTCGTCAGCCTCGACTTTCAGGTTTTCAGTTGAGCGCAGGTCCTCTGCGATGAGCTCCCTTACGGTCGGTAACCCTTCGGTGCTGCCATAAGTGGTCGCAAGGTGCGGGTTTTCAGCGAGTTTCTGGCACGCGTACTCTAGAACTTCCCTTGGCGGCGGAACGCTGGGCGACCCCCCTCCAAAAGAGATTATGCTCTTGTCAAAACCACTCTTCTCTAGCATTCCAGCTATCTTGCGGACTGGTGAGGCCGTGTAGTTCTTTGCACGTTCAGATAGCTCTGGCATTTGTTCAGCCAACCATTCAATCCTATGATGTCATTGAAGTGTTCTAGGTCACAAAGATCTTCCATGCAACCTGCGGTGGTCCCCGTGACGGCCAGTTGTAGGAGTATCTTTTCGGTTGCTTTTATACTAGCAAGTAAGGTCGACAGCGGGTAGGCTATTATCTTGTAGCCCATCCTCTCGAGCTCGTCCTTTGGCATTATGGGAGTCCTGCCGCCTTCGAGCATGTTGACGAGCAGTGGAACATCCGGGATTTCTTCCGGTATCCTGCGTAACTCGCTCATGTTGCGAGGGGCTTCCACGAATATGGCTTCCGCGCCTGCCTCGACGTACGAGCGGGCGCGCCTTATGGCGCCGTCAAAGCCTTCAACCCCGATAGCGTCTGTCCTGGCAATTATAATCAATGAAGGGTCTTTTCTTGCTTTGACGGCCGCGCGCACCTTGCCAGCCATCTCATATGCGCTTGTGAGCGACTTGCCATTCAGGTGGCCGCACCTCTTCGGGTGCTGCTGGTCTTCGATGAATACCGCTGACGCGCCAGCAGCCTCGAGCCTTTGGATCGTGAGCGCAACGTTGGACTCGTTGCCATACCCGCCATCTGCGTCAACCAGCAGCGGTATCCTTACCGAAGCAGCCACGTTCCTTGTCAGCTCTTCCACGTCGTTGCAGCTGACGAATCCAAGGTCTGGAAGGCCATACTTGACGGCTGATATCGAGAACCCGCCTATGGCCGCAGCCTTGAAGCCGGCGCGTTCGGCCAGCTTCGCTGTTATGACGTCGTACGCTACGGGCATCAGGACAGAACTTTCCCGCTCTAGTAATTCTCTAAGACTAGTGTCTGGCTTCATGACTGTTGTCCCTCAAATGTTTTTTGAAACGAGCCAACCGGCTTCTGTCAGTGTTGCGGGCACGCCGCGCTCGCTCGTGGAGCCATAGCTGACCAGCGAGGTGCGCTTGAGAACTCGCAGCTGGTTCCAGACGCTCGACTTTGAGCAATCGAGCCGGCTCGCGAGCGTTGGAACGAGTCTTGTCACGTTTGTCTTGCCGCTAACTTCCCGGAGGTGAGAAAGTATGATCTTTTGCTTTTGGGTGAGCGCTTCTCGGGCAATCGCCACGATTGCCTGGGCAAGTTTGCCGCTAGCAGCCGAAAAGGCCACCAGCGCCGGTTTGCGCGACTGCCTCCACCATTGTTACCGCTAGCTTGGTATGTTCCAGTGTTTATAAGTTTTTTGTGCAGGAAAAATGACACTAGGTTTTCTGAGACGCGTGTTGAAAAATTGGGCATTCTAAAACAACTCGAAACCTAACTTGTCGCGGATTATTTTCTTGATTTCCTGTGATTGCTTTGGGTTTAGTGAAACCTGCAAGCCATAGTGGGTTGGTTTCTTCAATATAAATCCTTCCCTAACCAAGTCGTCAGCCATTTTGCTGGCCCTCTTTACCCCGCCTTTTCCAAGAGCTTCTGTCTTGAACTGGCGGAACAAGTGCTCGTACGCGGTATGGCTTTCGCCCCACTTGCGGTGGCGTGCTAGGGAGTAAAGGATTCGGGCACGAAGCTCCTCATTATCCATAACTTTACATCAACGTAAAGGTTTATATGCTTTTCCTTCGCAAGCATAATCATGATGCCAGTGACTGAAAAGTCAATGCTGCTCGAGGTTATAGGAGACTCCATCGAAAACCGGGTAGTTGACTTTCTGATTGGTGGTAAGGGACTTGACTACTCAAAAAAGGACATGGCTGACGGGTGCGGCATATCCAGGCCTACTCTTTATAAGGCGCTTCCGTCGTTGTTGAAGCATGGTGTTGTGAAGTCAACAAGGAATATCGGGCGCATCAAGCTTTTCACGTTAAACACCGAAAACGAGAAGGTAAAGGCGCTACTAAAGCTGGAAACGTTCCTGCTCAACCAATCGTTTGAGAGTATTCCGGGAAAGCATTCTCAAGTGTTGCGTCAGCACGTTGCAGTGGCGGCTGTTTAAATCCTTTCCAGAACAGTAAACTCGCGCGCCACGACTCGTCGCTTTCCGGGCTCGCGCTCCTCGTCGATCACGAACGGCATGCGCAAGCCGAAATGCTCCCGATAGCGTTCCGGGACCCGCCAAAACAAGTCCGCAGGCCGGAAGCCGGGAAACCGCTTTTCAACAAACACTTTTCCTTTCCTGCTGTTTATCGCCGGAAACGCGATCGCCACGCGTCCGTGCGGCGGGAGCAGCTTTCGCGCCGACTGAAAGAACCTATAGTAAGTGTCTTCGAGAAAACTGATTATCTTCCTTGCGTCGCCTTGAGAAGGCTGTTCGCCCAGCTTCGGGCCAAGCTCGGGCTCTGTGGCTATGGCTTCCGCGCTGCTCCAGCAGTTGTCGAGCCGGCGCGCATCGCACTGTTTTAACGAAAAATTTGTAGACTCGAGCCTCCGGGTCTTTTTGGCCCATTCCAAGTTTTTGCGTGCCCCGTTGACTGCCTTGCCATCGATATCACTTCCGTAGACGTTTTTCACCCCTGACAATAAGGCTTCCTGCAAGATTGTGCCATAGCCGCAGAACGGGTCCAAGAGAAAATCGCGCGCTTGGGAAAGGTTGACGAGGATACGCGCGCGGGAAGGCGCTATTCCCAAAGGGGGGTGCAACGGCCGTGACTCGTCGCGCTTGCGAAACGAGCGGTAATCTGCGACCGCCACGGTAGGGCCAAAGTAGCAGGTCTTCATCCCCCACACAAGCGTGTTTTCGCTCATGTCGTGCCTGACCAGCTCTGTGGCCGAGTATTCCTTGTGCGGCGCTACGTTCGGGAACACCTTTTTCAACTGCCTGCCGAGGTCATTGTTACCGTAAAAGCTCAACCGTTCTTCGCGTCCCTCGCCAAAATCCTGCTCGCCAAGATTGGCAAAGTCGAACTGCTTCTCGACGCATGCGACTTTGAGCGTCCCGCCCAACCCGTTGATTATCTCGCCCGCGCCGGTCTTGGCGTCGATTATCATCGCGCCATCGCACAAGTCTACAAAGTTCCACGAAGGCTCGCGCAGCTCGAGAAACGCCAGCGACTCGGCGAGGCTGAGCTTCCAGTTCTTGCCGAAAACGAGCGCGTAACGCATAACTAACTTGAGTCGCATACCTTTTTAAGCGTCCGCGACCGCAAGCTTACAGCAAAACACCAACGCAGGAGGTTGGAACAATGGCAGAAGAGGAACAGGCAGCCGAAGGAGCGGCACAGAATTACGAGCTGCTCAAGGCCGAGGAATACAAGTACGGCAACAACTTTATCGAGATAGCCCGCAAGAAGGTCGGGGACGCGGAGTTCATCTCCATCTCGAAGGGGTTTTACAACAAGGCCGGGCAAAAGCGATACAAGAACGGTCTGGGCTTCCCTGACGCGGGGGAGATAAAGAGCTTCTTCGTGGAAACAATACAAAAGATCTGACCAACACAAGTTATTTTTATGCCGCATTGGTTAAGCTAGCATGGCCGCTGAGCTTCCCGGACTTTTCGAATGGATCAACTCGAAGCCGTTGACTCTAGCGGAGCTGCGCGGAAAACCGGTCTTCTTGGACTTCTGGGCTTACTCATGCGTAAACTGCAGGCGCGAAACGCCGTACGTGAAACGCCTGCATGAGAAGTACTCAAAGAACGGGCTGGTAGTGATAGGCGTGCACGTGCCGGAGTTCGAATTCGAGAAGAAGTTCGACAACGTGCGCGCCGCTGTGGAGCGCGCCGGCATCACTTACCCGGTTGCGCTGGACAACACTCACGAGTGCTGGAACGCTTTCGGGAACAAGTACTGGCCGCGCACGGCTCTCATCGACAAGAAAGGGAACGTGGTGTTCGAGCACGCCGGCGAGGGCGGCGCCCTCGCCGCAGAGCCGGCGATTGCCGGGTTGCTGGGCGTTGCGTACGATGGGGTAAAACATGAAAAGCCCGATTCTCACGGGGTCTCGCCGGAAACGTATTGCGGTTTCCTGCGAAGCGAAGGCTTCGGCAATGGGCAGGTTTGCGAGCCGTACAAGTGCGGGACATACCGCGACCCGGGAAAACACCAGCGAGACTCGGTGTATCTGGAAGGGGAATGGACCCAAGAGCCCGAGTACGTCTACTTGGCAGGCAACTCGGGGCATGCCGCATACCTGTTCTCGGGCAGGGAAGCCAACGTTGTAATGGAACCGGTCACCGACAACCCGTGCACAGTGACGGTCTACATGGGCGGCGAAAAAGTGCGCCAACTGGCCGTGGATCATGCGGACATGTACCAGCTAGTCTCGCTGCAAGAAAAAGGGGAGCACGAGCTCCGCATCGTGTCGACCCGCGGCCTCGGCATCTACGCGTTCACTTTCGGGTGATTTAACGAGCGACTTGCATGAGCTTCAGGGGCAACAACAAGTTTATCTATCAAGTTAGTTTGGGGGTGCGCCATGGCAGTGGGTTTTGACAAGGTGAGGGGCTACTCCTACTCAGAGGGAGAGGCCAACTTCGGGCCGGCTCTAGCAAAAGCGGTCAAAGGAGGAGCCCATATATCTTATGAGATATTGCTAAAGCATTCCGGGCGGTACATCGCGCTGCGCAGGTTGAATGGCATTCCGGGCCATCAACCAATCCAGCCAACGAAAAGGTTTCCAAAGGGTTTTTTGTTCTTTTGCCATGATCCTCCTCGTTACGGCGAAACAGTTGAAGAATCATTGAAAAGAATAGTTAAGGCGCAAGCTGGCGTAAACGTCGTGAACTGGCGCAACTTTTATATAGAAACGCTCAACTACGAAGACCAGGGGCAGTGGGCAATTATTCCTCACTTCATCGCTGATATAGATGCCATGCCAAAGCCCAATAAAGAGATAACAGAAGTAGTGGCATTCGAAAAGGAAACGGTCCCCGGCGGGTTTGCATGGTGGAAAAGGAAAGAGCTGGCTAAACTGCTAAAGTAGCATGATTAGATCCCTGCAGGGTAGCGCTCATTCCGGGTAGGCTCGCTTTCCACGCCAAGCTTTACGTCATTACCGACCCTACGCACTATCGCAATGCTGAATGGCACGTCTAGAGAATTTAGCAGGCCGGTTACTTCGGTGTGCCCGTATCTTTTTTTGCGAGTCTGGTTTGCTCGTATAATCCTAGGTAACACGCTCACGCGTCATGACTGGATGGTAAAGTTTATATTCCCTCAATCCGACAATATCGCAGGAAAAAGCACGACTTTTTCTTGACTAATATATTGGGGGATTTGATGGCTAAGATATCAGAACTTCGGCCCGGAATGAACGACGTTGTAGTCACCGGCAAGGTGGTCAGCGTCTCTCAACCGAGGTCGGTAAACACGAAATACGGTCAAAATACTGTCGCAGATGCGACAATAGAGGACGACAGCGGGACTGTGTCAATGACGCTCTGGGGACAGCAGGCTTCGACAATAAAGGAAGGAGCGAGTGTTGAGATCCGTGGCGCTTACACGAAAGAATGGAATGGTGAAATACAACTCAACGTCGGCAGGTCCGGCGAAATAAAGGTGCTGTAAATAACGCTACTTTCTATCAAGTAGGGCTCGTCCTTTTCTTGAACTTTGATCGGCGGGTTAGTGTGAAAAAGGGGAGTGAATGAATGAGATTTGGATCTAGAGGCGGCGGATTCCGCGGGGGATTCGGCGGAGGACACCGCGGCGGATTTGGTGGGGGCGGAAGCTTCGAAAAGCCGGTAAAGGAAGGAGAGGAATACGACGTTGAAATAAACGAGGTCGGCTCCAAGGGAGATGGCATAGCAAAGATAAAGAACTTCGTCATATTCGTCCCGGGCACAAAGAAGGGTGAGAAGGTCAAGATACGCATCACCCAAGTCAAGGCCAAGAGCGCAGTTGCAGAAGTAGTTGGAGGCGGTTCTCCGGCAACAGCTACCGAGGCTGCCGAGCCAGCCGAAGGCGCCGGGGAAGTCGAAACCGCAGAAGAAGTTATAGAAGAAGAAACCGAAGACGAGTGAAACCCGAACAGCAAGGCTGAAAGGCCTTGCTCCTACTATTTTTATCTCATGTTAGGTGCGCCGTCGGGGATTTGAACCCCGGTTGATGGCTCTTTGCAGGTTTCTTTTCCGGGGTTTTCTTTTATCAGAACTCCCGGGAAAGAAAAGCCTTTGGGAAGCCACCGTCCTGCCAGTGTCCCACCCGTCTAGCTGCAAGGAAAGGAGCACAAAGAAAGCCCTGCTTCCTTTGGTGCAGCTTTTCTCGACTTGGGAGCGCGAAGCGCGACCCTGCAGCGGAAAAGGTGCCTAGACTAACGGCGCCTATGGGGGTGTTATGTCAACTGTTAAATAAGATTGTTGGCATAAAAGGTTGGTGAAATCCAGAATAACCCGGCGGGCCGTGGCTTCCGCGCTGAGCCACTGGGGGGCGCAGCCACTGAGTGAAAAGGCATTTGATGCGCTGGGGGAAATGCGGGTTCGCGATCTGAGAGGACGCCGCCTGCCCGATAGCGCATACTCTTTTCATGGCGAGCCGATTTCCGCGAAGCTCCGCCAGTTAGAACTGGCGGAGACAGAGAGCCTCTGGTACGGGAGGGATTTTCACGGTTATGTGCAGAGGATGCGCTGGTTTGCCGGGCAACACCCGCCCAAGGCCGGCGAGCGCGTTGTCGAGATTGGGTGCGGCCTCGGGGCCACCTGTCTCATGGGAAAGCATTTTCACCCCAAGGCGTTATTCCGGGGGTTTGACACCAACGAGTACCTGATCCAAAAGGCACGCTTGTTGAGGCGCCGCGCAGGCGTCAAAGGGGTTGCCTTTGATTCCAGTACTACCAATACAGCCGTCAGGGCAGCGAGCGTGGATCAGGTCTGGCTGGAGAGTCCGGTAGACTTGGCTTCCCGCCTGATCGAGTCCGGTCGCATTCTCAAGCCCGGTGGGGTGGTCAAGATCGCAGCTTCCGTGTTAGAACAGGGCGGGGTTTCAATGCCGAAAGCAGAGCGTGACATTGCCCGGCTAGGGTTTAGAGTGGTCAGGGCAAGCGTAAGGCTCGTCAACGGAAAGCCTATGGCTTTTATAGTGGCACGCAAGGAGCCGCGGCGATAATTCCCGGCAGGACTAGCTATTAATCAGCACTGATGTGGCGTCCCTCACTCCGGGCCCCAAGCCTAGAACGAGCAGGGTGAACTTGAGCAGCCAGTTCCAGTCGCCCTTTGCTTCCTTGTCTATCGCGTACAACGCGAGGGAGACGACCCCGAGCTTTACAGGGAAGAACACCCATGCGAATGGCGACGGTGTTCCTCCTTGGCCGCACTGCGAGCCAAGGAACAGCGAGGAGACCACGTGCTGCTCGCAGAAGTTGAGGAACGTTATAGAGATGAACGAGGCGCTGGCGTCAAGGCCATGCCCCCACAGCGTGATTTTGTTCGGAAAGCTGGCAAACAGTTTCTGTTTTGCTGCCCTAAACAGGAAGAATGCAAGCAATCCGGCGATTGCCGACAGGCCGAGCACCATGATGAAGGATTCCCAGTTCCTGCCATTGGCGATCGCCTGTGAGCCGGCAAGCAGGACGAGTAAGAAGCCGCTCCAGCGCACGAGCGGCAGGCGCAGCCTTGACTGGGCGATTATCGCCGAGAATGCTATCGCGAAAATGAGCAGGTAAATCCCGGGCGTGATGAACAGCGGGTTGTGGGGAAGCAGCGCCGCGTCCACAAGCGCGCGAACGACCCCTCCAAGGAAGACGAAAGGCAGCAGGTCGAGGAAGAGCTTCTCATCCAGCTTGATCCTGAGCTTTACCAGCGCCCACCTTATAGCAAACAAGCTGAGGATCAGTATGGCCGCATAGGTGAGCGTGTTGACGATGTT